>JBECKV010000059.1:0-17985 GCA_040235495.1 Porticoccaceae bacterium | reverse complement strand
ACTCGATTTCCGGCATATAGGTGCCGCGCACCTGATCCCCGTCGTAATAGTTGTCGATAGCGCTGATATGCGGAACGACCTGTAATCCCGCTTCATCCAACGAAAAATCCTGCTCGCGGCCCCTGATATCCTCAATCTCTACCGGATACTCAAGATACTCCGGCTCCTCATATTGCCCGGACAAATCCGGGTCAGCCGGGCCGGGACGATAGTTATATATCGCCAGTTCCGAGTTCGGCTCGCGAACATAGGTCAGTTTTGCATGAATAACGCCATGATTCATTGCTCGCCTCCGCGTCTAGCATCGTGTCATAGGCACATATAGATACGTAAAGGTATGTATAGGTAGGTAGCGCAAGTGTTTGTCCCCACCAGGCTGACTACACCCGTCTTGCCAATACCCCGCAGGCACATCCAGACACATCCTATGATCTGGTAGCATAGCCCATGCTTCAGTAACTTTAGCGCATCTTAAGCTTTTTATGCCCAATACCACTCTCTACCTGATAATCGCCACGGTGATATTCGCTATCCCGGTCGCACTGTTGCTCGCGCTCTGGTGGCGCGGCCGCAATCGTCTGCACAGTGCTGAAAAAAACCTGGCAGAGCTGGAAGTCCAGCTTCGCCACAACCAGGAGCGCATTGGCGAGAAAGATGCGCAAATCCTGAAACTGGATCAACAACTGGAATCGGAAAAAACCACTGGGCGGGAATATCAACAGACCGTTAATGACACCAGGACCCAGCTGCGGGCGCTGGAAGTCAGTGGTGAAAAGGCCCAGGAGAGAATTGAGGAACTGGCACAAGCACTTCGGGAGCGGGAAAACGAACGGGATAGCGCGCTTAGAAATTATCAAACCCTGCACGCCGACAACGCCCGTCTGCAAACCTCTCTGGAGGAAAAACAGCGCCATTTCGACCAGCAACTCAAGCTGCTAAACGAGAACAAGGAGCAGCTGAAAACTGAGTTTCAAAATCTCGCCAATGAGATTTTTGAACACAAGGGCAAGGTTTTTACCGAGACCAACCGTCAGTCCATCGACGCGTTATTGTCGCCGTTTAAAAAACAGATCGAGGAATTCAAAAAGCAGGTCCAGGATATTCACCACAAGGACACCCAGCAGCAAACCCAGCTGCGCACGGAACTGGGTCAGCTGAAGGAACTCAATCGGCAAATCACCGAGGAGGCCCACGAACTGGCCACCGCCCTGCGCGGCCAAAAAAAGGTTCAGGGTAACTGGGGCGAACTGGTGCTGGAAAACGTGCTGGAGCGCTCCGGCCTGATCGCCGGCAAGGATTATGAGCGTGAAGTCTCCATAAATCGACACGACGGTGGCCGCGCCCGGCCTGATGTCATCGTTTATCTGCCACAGAACAAACATCTCATTATCGACGCCAAGGTGTCTCTTAACGCCTACACGCGTTACGTCAACAGCGAGGACGAAGCAGCCAGGCAACTGGCGCTCAGGGATCACGTCGAGGCCTTCGCCAACCGTGTCAACGAGCTGGCCGACCGCGACTACCATCAGCTGCCGGGGCTAAACTCACCGGAAATGGTATTTATGTTTGTGCCCATCGAATCAGCCTTTGTCGAGGCCCTGAAGGCCGATGAAAGCCTGTTTCTAAAGGCCATTGAACGCAATGTACTGGTGGCCACGCCAACCACGCTGCTGACCAGCCTGAATATCGTACGTCAGCTCTGGCGCTACGAAGACCAGAACAAGCACACCGCCGAACTGGCCCGTTCCGCCGAGGGGATCTTCAGGAAACTCAACACCTTCCTTGGCAGTTTCCAGGGTATCAAAGCCAGCCTGGACAAAGCCCAGGAGGCCTACGGCAAGGCAGAGAATCAGTTGCTCAGCGGCAAGGGCAATCTGGTAAAGCGCGTCGGTGAATTTAAAAATCTGGCCCCAGCCATTCAGGCGGAACTGCCGGAATACTTTGTCGAAAAAGCCGATCTCGAGGTAGATTTATTGCCGGAAGTATTGCCGGAAGGCGAGCCGGACGGTGCCGAAAAAAGCAGCTAAGCCGCCGCCTACAGGAACTCCCGAGCCCGCTTTTCCAGACCCTCCAGCACGACATCCAGCGGTCCTTGCGGCAGCCCCAATATAATCCGATCGGCACCGGCGTCTTCAAAGCCTTTCACTTCCTCCTGTTTGCTCCAGACGCCCGGCAAACTAAAGACGGTTTTGCTCAGTTCGCTGTAATCCCGACCGGCGTCATCCGCCGCGCGTTTGAGTTTCTCGGCACCATCGGCAAATTGCTCGACGCTTTGCGGTACCGGCAACCATCCGTCTCCCCATTCAGCGATGCGTTTGAAGACCAGTTTGGCGGTAAAGCCGCCGAGCAGGATCGGCGGATGGGGCTTGCGGTAAGGTTTCGGAAAACAGCGCACCGGCGGGAAGTCGACATACTTGCCGTGATATTCCGACTCCTCTTTGGTCCACAACTCTTTCATCGCCAGGATATAGTCCTTGGTCTGGCTCCAGCGATGGTCAAAATCGCCCCCGAGAATCTCACATTCCGGGCGATTCCAGCCCGCGCCAATGCCCATCAGAAACCGGCCCCGAGAGGCGTCATCCAGCGTCGCCACCAGCTTGGCCGCGAGAATCGGGTTGCGCTCGGGCACCAGGATAATCCCCGTGCCCAGGTTGATGCTTTCGGTAACCGCCGCGGCGCGCATCAGCATCATCAGCGGGTCCGGCATCTTCCACAAATAATCCGGCGGCGGCTTCCCTGGCGCTACACCGGGGTAGGCGTCGTCAAATTGTACCGGCAAGATAGTATGGTCGGGCACCCAGTAGGATTCAAAACCCAGTTCTTCGGCCCGTCTGGCGACTATGGCCGGATCGGCGGACATGTCCGCAAGAATCGAAAATACACCGAATTTCATATCACCCCCGTCTGGTTCATTATATTAGTGCGCTTACTTTAGCAACTGGAGTGGGGGAAACCAATTGGTTCCCCAGGCGCTTTGAAGCTGCTTTGCGAGCCACGCCCGGTTGGTTTTTGGGAGCGAAAAAAATATCATGCACCGGGCGGCGCCAACCAGCCAATTCATTTTTCTTACCAAGAGACCAAGCCATGAGCGTACAAGAACTCGAATTCTGCACTACCGAAGCTGACGGCCATTTGTTTATTGTCACCCTCAACCGGCCGGAAGTCATGAACTCTCTGCATGCTCCGGCCAACAAGGAACTGGAGCAGGTATTTAACGCCTTTAACGATGACCCCGAGCTGTGGATCGCCATTATCACCGGCGCCGGGGATCGGGCTTTCAGTGCCGGTAACGATCTCAAGTATCAGGCTGGCGGCGGCAAGCTGGAGTTGGCGAAAACCGGCTTTGCCGGCCTAACCGCCCGCTTTGATCTCGAAAAACCCGTTATCGCCGCGGTCAACGGAGTCGCCATGGGCGGTGGCTTTGAAATCGCTCTGGCCTGCGATCTGATCATCGCGTCCGAAAATGCCGTGTTCGCCCTGCCCGAACCACGCGTAGGGCTGGCGGCCCTCGCCGGCGGGCTGCACCGCCTGCCGCGGCAGATCGGCCTGAAACAGGCCATGGGCATGATTCTGACCGCCCGCCGGGTCAGTGCTCAGGAGGGCCTGGAGCTGGGTTTTGTCAATGAAGTGGTGCCCCAGGCCGAACTCATGGCCGCCGCCCGTCGCTGGGCCAGCCAGATTCTCGAATGCTCGCCACTGTCGATTCGGGCCAGCAAGGCCGCTGTCATGAACGGCCTGGACGAAGCCAACCTGCAGGCGGCAATCGATATGAAGCTGGACGCCATCCGCACCCTGTTCAACAGCGAAGATTTTATCGAGGGCCCCAGGGCCTTTGCCGAAAAGCGCGCGCCAAACTGGAAAGGCCGCTAGCTTTTAGGGCCGCGAAAGTGGCAAAATGGCGCCCCCACGGAGCCCATGGCGGCTCCGCCCAGTCAATACGCCTCTGTAGCTCAGCTGGATAGAGTAACCGGCTTCGAACCGGTTGGTCGGGAGTTCGAATCTCTCCAGAGGCGCCATTTCCCCTACTTTTCCCCTCTTCCGCATGCCACCACAATGTGGCTTTTGCCTGCCCGCGGGGCCAATCGATCAGGGCTTACTCTGATCAGAGCCGGTAGAAATCCAACAGATCGGTTTGCACACTTTCGAAAGTTATATTTTTATTTAGTATAAACTTATGCTTAAGGTGAATAAATGTCGCACTAAACTTATCGTGCGCCGTGCTGCATGCGGGGTAAGAAAACGACAGGCTCCCGCAAATCAAAGGACCTCCACACCCATATGGCAAACACTCCTGATCAGGGGCCCCTACACCCCACCAGACCGTCCGTTTCCATGGGCCGTTATTTACCATTACTGGCCGACCTCAAAGGCCTGAATAAAAAGCACTTCAGCGAGGATCTGCTCGCCGGCACCATTACCGCCATTCTGCTGGTGCCCCAGGCGCTGGCCTACGCCTTGCTGGCGGGCTTACCGCCCGAGGTAGGCCTTTATGCCAGTGTTATCCCCCCCATCATTTACGCCTTCACGGGCACCAGCCGCACGCTGGCGGTTGGTCCTGTCGCTGTCGCCGCCGTAATGGTGGCCGCCGCGCTCGCCCCTTATGCCGGAGACGACCCGGATAAATACCTCACCGGCGCGCTGATCCTCGCGGCGCTGTCCGGGTTGATCATGCTATTTATGGGGATACTACGCCTGGGATGGTTGACCAATTTTATCAGCCACCCGGTGCTGAGCGGCTTCACCACCGGCGCGGCGATTTTTATTATTGGTACCCAACTGGCGGGGCTGACCGGTATCCCCGTACCGTCGGGCTCCCATTTTATCGAGTTACCGGGAATACTGGTTGGCGACATCGATTCGCTTAACACCGCCACCCTTTCATTTGGCGTTGCCGCCACCCTACTGCTGATACTGGCGCGACAACCACTCGTAAGCTTTCTCGTGGCACGCGGCATGAAACGGGAAAGGGCCGTAGTGCTCGGTCGGACCGCACCTCTTGTCATTGTCATTGCCGCTATTCTGATTTCCAGCGCTCTATCAGCAAAAAGTACCCTTGGGGTCGCGACCGTCGGCAGCGTGCCCCGGGGCCTGCCTTTGCCGAGCCTCTCCTTTTTAGCAGGTCCGGGCTGGCTGGAGTTACTGCCTTCGGCGTTGATGATTGCGGTGATCGGCTACGTTGAAAGCATTTCCGTGGCCAGGGTACTGGCCTTTCGTCGGCGGGAAAAAATCGACCCCGACCAGGAATTCCGCGCCCTTGGGTTAACCAACATCGTCGCATCCTGTGCTGGCGCCATGCCGGTGGCCGGCGGGTTTTCCCGCTCCATGGTCAATTTTGACGCGGGCGCCCGTACCCAGCTGGCGGCCATCATAACCGCTAGCCTGGTGGGTATTGCGGCTTTTTCCTTTACCGGCCTGCTGGAAAACCTGCCTAAATCAGTGCTCTCCGCGATTATCATCGTCGCTGTCTGGCAGCTGATCGACTTTGAATCCCTGCGCAACACCTGGCGATATGACCGAAGTGACGGATCTGCCCAGGCCGCGACGCTGTTCGGCGTGCTGGCCTTCGGTATCGAACTGGCTTTAATGTTGGGCGTAAGTTTGGCGTTACTGCTGTTTTTATACCGAACCAGCCGACCCCACATCGCTGTGGTCGGCCGCGTTCCCGGGACCCAGCATTACCGCAATATTCACCGCCATCAGGTAGAAACCTGGCCGACCGTGCTTCTGATCCGTATCGATGAGAACATCTATTTCGCCAATATTCCCCAAGTAGAAGCAGAGCTGCACAACCAGATCCTGGAGCGGGACCAACTGACCGACCTGGTGCTGATCTGCTCGGGCGTGGCTTACATCGATACCAGCGGCCTTGAAATGCTGGAAAACATGGCGGAGGAACTCGCTGGCTCGGGCATTCGATTACACCTGGCGGAAGTCAAGGGCCCTGTCATGGACCGTCTGCAGGGTAGCGCCTTGTGTCGGCACCTCGGCACCGAGCATATTTACCTCTCCACCGAGGATGCGGTGGTCAGGCTGGTGGACGACGCGGACAATAATGCGGTTTAAAGCAGCCTGTCCTTTACTAACCCGGTATTTAACCGTTCACCAGAAAATGCACCCAGATACTGACGGCGTAACCCAGCGCGATCGCCGGCGTCCACTTGAGATGACTGAAGAACGTGTACTGACCACGCGCCTGGCCCATCAGGGCGACTCCCGCCGCGGAGCCGATCGAGAGCAGGCTGCCGCCAACCCCGGCGGTGAAGGTCACCAGCAGCCACTGGAAGTGGGACATCTCCGGGTTCATGGTCAGCACGGCGAACATCACCGGAATATTATCCACGATAGCGGATAGCAGACCCACCAGCACATTGGCCTTGGTCGGCCCCAGTTCACCATAACTGTAAGCCGATACCATCTCCAGGTATCCGATGAAACCGAGACCGCCCACGGCCAGAATAACGCCGTAGAAGAAGAACAGCGTATCCCATTCGGCATCGGCAATTTTTTTGAACACATCGAAATGGTAGGGGTTATCCTCGACCGCTTCCGGAGGATGTTCGCCGGTCTCGGCGCCATACCAGTTCATCGAACGCCGGCGCAGGTAAAAGGCATAAAACTTCAGATAAGCCAGACCCATCATCATGCCGTAGACCGGCGGGATATGTAGAGAGTTGTGAAACGATACGGCGGTGACAATGGTCGCAATAAACAAGCCGACGATCACCAGCCCACCGTATTTAAGGGCGCTGCCCTCCACATCAATCGCCTTGGGCCTGCCCGAGGGCAGGGCGAACTGCATGAGCGCCGCTGGCACCACAAAATTGACCACGGCCGGAATAAACAGGGTAAAAAACTCCCGGAACTCTACCATACCCTTTTGCCATACCATCAGCGTGGTAATATCGCCAAAGGGACTGAACGCGCCACCGGCATTGGCGCCAACGACAATATTGATACAACTCAACGCAACGAAACGCGGCTGCCCCTCGCCCACGGCCATCACCACCGCGCACATAATCAGAGCCGTGGTCAAATTATCGGCCACGGGTGAAATAAAGAAGGCCAGCATACCCGTTAACCAGAACAGGGTTCGATAACCGAAGCCCTTTTTGACCAGCCAGTTGCGTAATTCCTCAAACACACCGCGCTCGATCATGGCGTTGATATAGGTCATCGCCACCAGCAGGAAGAAAAACAATTCGCCATATTCGAGGAAATTGTGGCGAATGCCCTCTTCCACTGCCTGGGGCAAGTCATGGGAGTTATAGACCAGCGCGATAAGAATCCAGATGATGCCGGCGCCGGCGAGCACCGGTTTTGATTTGCGCAGGTGAAGATATTCCTCGCCGATAACCAGCGAATAGGCGATCGCAAAGATCACCAGCGCCGCGTAACCCACCCAGTGGGTGGTCAGGTTGAGTTGCGTGCCTTCGCTGGCCGCCGCCAGGCCCGGCAGCATCGCCAGTGACACAGCTAGTAATATTGAACCAATCGAACGACTATGCAATTTTGCTCTCCGGTGTGTTGCAACCCTGATATCGATTTTTTTTGAACAGTTCCGCTAACGGCCGGTCAATAACCGTATCTTGAATACCCGAGAACTGTAGACGTAAGGTATTGTTAGCCTGACTTGAATCGCTGATTGGTTAAGTCAGGCAACCCGAAAATGCAGCGGCTCGATGAATAATCCCACACCTTAGAAAACGGGCCCGGCGATTATACAAAAACACCAAGCCTCCGGGCACTTGTTAAAATTCAAATTCCAGGGAAAAATTTGCATTGATATCCGCCGTGGTATCGTTCATGCCCGCCAGCAAGGCCGCCGACCATAGCAGTTTTTTGCGCCCGCCCAGGCGCAGGCTGCCAAGCAGCGCCGGCCCCAGGGCCCTGGTATCCTGCGACCAATGCAATTCGACGGCCGGTTCAAGGCTTGGTCCCTGGCGGTACTTCATCTGCGCGGCGAGAGCGGTTTCGACTTCATTATCTACTCCGCCACCCCACTCATAGATCAGCGAGGCATTTATCAAACCACTCCAGCGCCGCCAGTCATGTTGCAGCAACAGCGTATGCCTGGCTTCCCAAATGTTCTCGCCATGTTCCCGTTCCAGTTCAAACAAAAAACCCCAGTCGTTTTGGTACTGTCCCTGTTCCGTGAGCTGCCATTTGAGTTCCAGCTCCACCGCCTCTTGCTCGGGGCTTTCGCCGGCCAAATCCACGGTCGTGGTGTACAGTTCAACAAAAAAAACGTCCGATAGCGCTTGCCCATAACCGAGCTTGTATCGCTGCCGTCCCTGTTCCCGGATTCCCGTGGACGATTGAACGAGGGTGCGCAACTCCAATTCGCGCTCCAGCGCCTGAACGTAGGGGTCGTAGACTTTGTCGATGCTAACGCCATCACCGAAACCACGGCTGGGGATTAATAAGCCAGCCAGGGGCAACAGCACTGCCGCCATAAACCGCTTCATTGGGATACTCCCGACGCAGGTGTTGATGCGGGTCCGCGTGGCAATCGGCTGATACCGGCACCCAGTAACAGGGCGATGCAGTAAAGCAAAACTTCGTTAGTGGTGGGCGTGGACTCGTAACCGAAGATAGCGTAGCAAAGCTGACCCGGCAGTGAACCCTCCGCCAGCAAGGCTTCCGTACTCCACAACGGCATCGACGCCGGCAACCAGTCCACCTGCTCCAACAACTGGGTCGCTTGCAAAACCATGCCACTGCCGATGAGTATCAGCAAAGCCACATGTATTGTTTGCGCGAAACGGCGCGCCAGCATCAAAAGGGAAAAATAGCTCACCGTACCGACACTGAAACCCACCATGAGGCCGACAAAACCGCTGGTCAGTGCGCCCACCAGTTGTTCGCCCTTGTGCAAATAGCCATCATAAAAAACCATTATCTCAGCGCCTTCCCGGACAACGGCCAGCACTGTCGCCACGCTCATCAGACATGCAACCGGATCGTTGCGCCCACGCCTGACATGGGTTATCAGAGCCAGCAGCACCAGGTAGATACTGTATTGCAGACCGGCGTTGACCACTTCCTGGCCGGCATAGTCGAGCCAGGACGAAATGACACGGAGATTGACGGCGTAGAAATACGCACCGCTTATTCCCAGTGGCAATGCCAGCCACAGCCAGCGTCGGCCCAGGTGTAGCTCATGTCCGAGCGCCAGCAATAAACTGATCAGAACACCCGCCTCGAGGGTTTCGCGCAGCACTATGACAATGGAGTCGAGCAGCATGCCATTACCTGGCGATCACCACGCCCTGGGCGGTTGAAATATTGAATTCACCAAAAAACGGATAGCGACCCGGGGCCAGGGGACCGATAAAAATTACCGTTTCACTGTTGCCCAGCACGACTTTTTCCCGATTCAACTCATAGCTCTCGAACTCTTCCGCGGTATCGTCCTCATTTCTGATCAACAGCCGCACTTTGGTATTTGCCGGCACTTCCACCTCCGCCGGATAGAACAGATGGTCACGGATCACCAGCCGGATTTCGGGGGGGGCCGCCCGCACGACAGCTGCCGCGACGAACAGCAGGCTGGCAAGCAGGTACCCGGCACTTTGTTTCATCTTCAATTCAGTCTCGCCGGCAGGGTCACGGAGACCATCAGCCCACCGAGCTTGTCCGAGCGCTCCAGGGACACCGAGCCGCGATGCAGGCGAACGATCAACCCGACGATCGACAGGCCCAGACCACTGCCATTGGTCGCGGAGGCGTGACCGTCGCCACCGATCCGGTAAAAGCGATCAAAGACCCGTCCGCGCTCAGCCACATCGATGCCGGGGCCGGAATCCTCCACCACGAGCTTGCAAGCCAATACGCTCGATTCCAGCCGCACCAGCACCTCGCCACCCTCGGGTGTATATTTGCAGGCGTTGTCGATGAGATTACGCAGCAACACCCCTAGTGCGAACGGATCACCCTCGACGGCGGCATCGTCGCCCTCCAGGGCGATGCGCTGACCACGGGCCTGGGCCAGCGGGTAGAGTTCGGCGATCACCTCGCGCGCCAGGGCGGCGAGATCACAGGCGAGTGCATCGGCGCTCAGTTTTTCCGCGGTCAGCCGATGCAGGGTCAGAATCTGTTCAGTGGAATGCCGCATGCGCTCGACACTTGCCTCCAGCTCACCGACGATTTCCGGATTGACACTCATTTCCCGTTTCAGGTTGTGCAGACTGATTTTAAGGGCGGCTAGCGGCGTGCGCAGCTCGTGAGCGGCGTCGGCGGCAAAATGTTTCTCGCGCTGAAAGGCTTCATCCAGGCGGCCAAATAATTGATTGATGGAGCGAATGACCGTTTCCAGCTCGCGCGGCGCCGCGTCAACGGGCAAGGGCTGGAGTTCGTCCGGCCTGCGTGCATGCAGCGCATCGGCGAGGCGGTGCAAGGGCCGCAAACCATGGTTGACTATCCACCAGATCAACACGCCCAGCAGAGGCAGGACCCAGATAATGGGCAGAATCGAACTCACCAGGATTTCCTCGATCAGCACACTGTAAAGGTCATGGCGCTGTCCCAGCACCAGCCATTGATCACCTCCCAGCGGCTCGACAAACAAGCGCCAGCGCTGACCCTGATGATTCACCCAGTGATAACCACCGCGCAAGGATACCGGTCCTTTTCCGGGCGCATTGGCTGATTGTCGCAGCAGCTGTTCACCTCGCCATAACTGGAAGTAACGCTGGTCACCCAACAATGCCGGCGGTATGTCGTCCTGCTGCTCAATGAGTTGCATCAGCATGCCCGCGGTTTCAGCCAGTTGGGCCTCGATCAGGCGCTCGGCCCTGTCGATACTTCTGTCGTAACCGTGCAGCGCGGCGACAAAATTGACCAGGCAAATTACCGAGAGGGTAACTGAAACCAGGAAACTGCGTATCGAGGGCACTGTGTGTCAGGTATTTTTTTGCGCAATACTGTAGCCGACGCCGCGAATAGTCTGAATAAAATCAGGTGGCAGTTTCTTGCGCAGGTTGCTCACGTGTACCTCCACCGTGTTGCTGGAGACCTCTTCCCCCCAGCCGTACAGTTTACTCTCCAGAGCATCCCGGGTCTGGATGCGCCCGGCATTCTCCATCAGTGCCTTGAGGACCATGAACTCGCGTCGCGTCAGAATAACATCCTCCCCATCGATTGTTACCTGATGGGATGAGAGATTTACCGTTACCGGGCCGATTTCTATCTTACTGCTGGCGGCGGTTCCCAGCCGCCTCGCCAGCACCCGCAAACGCGCCATCAGTTCCGCGATCTCAAAGGGCTTACACAGGTAATCGTCCGCGCCACCATCCAGGGCGACGATTTTGTCGTCAAGACGATCGCGGGCGGTGAGAATCAATATCGGCAGCAAACGATTTCTGGCGCGCAGTTTTTTCAGCACCTCGTAGCCGCTGATGTCAGGCAGGCCGAGATCCAGAATCACCAGTTGCGGCGCGAACAGGTCGCAGCGCTTTAAGCCATCATTGCCCTTGAGCGCGGTTTCCACGACGAAACCCTCCCCGCGCAAGGCCTGCTCCAGCCCGCGACCGAGCACCGGGTCATCTTCAATAAGGAGAATTTTCATGGCACCTCGCCCCCTGCTCGCACAGTGTAGTGAATTTCCCGGGACACGCGGAAATTAACATTTACCTACCGTGGCAGCACGCGGACGGGGCCCTTATTGTCAATTCAGTTGCGCGAGCGCACTCTGGATCTCCTTGCGCCGACCTTCGTCGGCTAGCACCCTGCCCGGGCGTGGTGGCGCCCGCAGCGCTTTTTCATAGTAGTCGCGTGCCAGTGAATCCCGGCCCTGATCACGCAGATACTCCGCGTAGAAATAATTGGGGTCTATTCCCGATGGATTTAAGGTCAGGGCTTTTTCCAGCAGCCGCGCGGCTTTTTTGCTATCGCCAAAACCGAGCGGCCAACCCGGCACTTTGAAGTACAGTGTACCCAGGCTGGTGTAGGCGGAGCCATCCAGGGCATTGGCGTCGAGGGCCATGGCTTGCTCCAAATCCGCTTTCGCCTGCTTGGCGTATTTCAGTGCCCCGAGGCCGCCCTTGACGCCGGCATAGGTGGATTTGATGATGCCGCTCCAGATCCAGACGCCAGCTTCGCCGCCCTGCTCGGCGGTGATTCGGTCCGCGTCGTTGACCAGGGCTTCAAAAGCCGCCTTTTGCGCCTTACCTTCAAGTTGATAATTGGCTTGTGCCCAGCGTGTTTGCAGGGTGCTGATGGCCGCCTCGCCCGCGGGCGAAGCGGCGACGGAGGCAGACAATGCCAGAGCACACAGCAGCATCGATAACGATCGTTGGATATTCATGATTTTTCTCCCGAGACTGAAGCCCGTCGGGTGGCATGACGGCGTATCGTCGGCAATTGCTTCTTCACGGCCTGGTCGACCAGGCCAGGCAACACGCTATTGATACGCACAAACAGTTTTTCCGGCCAGCCGAGATAGTGGTTGGCGATACCCGGCTTGCGCAGAACCCCGACCAGTTGCCGGGCGACCAGGCGGGGACTATCCACCTGATTACCCAGATCCTGGTTCAAGGCCTGTGTGCCGTGATCGTTGAATGAGGTGGCCGTGGCCCGTGGCGCGAAGTAGATCACGCGCACGGAGCTGTCGGCCAGTTCCCGCCGTAGCGCTTCGGAAAACCCCCGCAGGCCGAACTTGCTGGCGCAATAGCAACTTGAGCCCGCCAGCCCGATGCTGCCGAGAATGGAGCCGATATTCACCACCATGGCCTCGGGCCGCTGTTTCAGCGCCGGCAGCAGCGCGTTGCAAAGCCTGATGGGCGTGCCGAGGTTGATTTCAATTTGGCGGGAGATTTGCCCGGGATCGATTTCGCCCACCAGGGCCAGCCCGCCGACGCCAGCATTGTTGATCAGAATATCCACGTGTGCCTGCCGCGCATATTGCACCAGGCCGTCAAACTGCTCGGGCTCGGCGAGATCGGCCACATAAAGCCGATGACCTTCTCCGCCGAGCGCGGCATGGACCATCTTCAGCGCTGCTTCGTTACGTCCGGTAAGAATCAAGCGGGCGCCGGCCCGGGCTAATTCCTCGGCCAGGTCGCGACCGATACCACCACTGGCGCCAGTCAACAGGACGGTTTTGCCATTCAACTCCATGGGGGTCTCCTCGCGGTTTGAACATCTCGCGCTTTGAACATCGCCGCCTGCGCCGGATCGAGCTGGCGAAAGACATTGCCATAGAGCTGATAAAACATGCGCGCGCTATGGGTAATCAATTCCTGCTCGCCGGGATCTTCGATGCGATTCATCAGGCTCGCAAACAAAGTGACATGGCTTTGGTCAAGCACGCCGTGGGAGCGCAAGTAGCTGAAAGCAGCATCGGGCAGACCAAGCGTCCGCTGGATCTTATCGGCAGCCAGACTGGCAATACCAATGCTGGTGCCTTCAAGCACCTGCACCATGCCGAAGAAACCCAGGGGATTGATCCTGGCGACCAGGTCGTAGGCATAAGCCACCATCAGCTCGGTACTGCTATTGGGGGCGGCTTGGCGTACCTTTTCCGGGTCGAAGCCGCAGGCGGCGATGTCGTTGAGAACCCACTCCTGGTGGCCAAGTTCTTCATCGATGTACGCGGCTACCGCTTCACGCAACCACTCCTTATCCGCGGACAAACGGCCGCCGGTGGTCATCAGCAACGGCGTGGTGTGTTTGACATGGTGATAGGCCTGGGCGAGGAAAGCGACGTAGGACTCCAGATCGACATCGCCGCTCAAGCAACGGCAAATAATGGGCGCCTCGACAATATAGCGACGACCTTCCTCGGTGCTGTCCAGCAGATCCTGGTAAAACCCCATATCAACTCCTCGTCGCGCCACTACCGAGAGACCATGTTGGAACCCCCTCGATGGGCGCCAGTTGACCCGCCTGGGCGGCAAATTCCAGGGCAATCAACTCGCGGCGTGGCCTGCCGTTAGCAGTCAGCAGTCGGCGCCATCGGGCCGTCTCCAGGCGTCGCCAGTAACCAACCCGGGCGTAATCCGGAAGCGTCTGGTTACAGCTGACGATCCACGCGGCAATTCGTGCATCCGATACGGTTGCCGGCGCGCCCACCAGAGCGCAGAGTGCCGGTTTGCCTTCGCCAAAAACCACCGCCTGGGTGAGTTCGGGACAGGCCAGCAGCACGGACTCCACCCACTCCGGGGACACGTTGCGGCCAAAGCTCGTAATCAGCAAATTTTTACGCCTGCCCTCGATATACAGAAAGCCATCGCCGTCGAGTCGGGCCAAATCGCCGCTACGCACCGCCGTCGGATACCAACTGGCGGGATCATGCAGGTAGCCCAAGTGGCAGGGTTCACTGATCACCAGTTCACCCGCTTCGATACCAGCCTTACAGTGGGGCAACAGCCGTCCGACGCTACCTGACTGGCGACCATCGGCAGTATTGAGCGCCACCACCGAAGCGCACTCGGACAGCCCATAACCCTCGTACACCGGCAAATCCAGTTGCCACGCACGTTCCAGCAGATCTGGCGATACGCGCGCGCCACCGACGGCAATAAAGCGCAGCGAAGCCGGCGCCGACCAGCCCTGCTCCCGGGCAGCCACCAGGGCGCTGAGTAACTGTGGAATTAAAATCAGGCTGCTGGGCTGCTCGCGCTCGAGACAGGACAGCAGTGCCGGAATGTCCACTTGCGAGCTGCCCAGCAGACCGCGACTCGCCGCGCTCGGCAGCAGCACGGTGCCGCCACAGAGCATCGGGGTATAAACTCCAGCCAGGTTTTCCAGCAGGGTGGCCAGGGGTAGCAGGCAAAGATGACGGGGTCGCCTTATGGCGATCCGGTCGGCCAGGGATTGCGCAACCAGCCACTGCTGGGTATTCGCCAGGCAAACTCCCCTGGGTTCGCCGGTGGAACCGGAGGTAAAAGTGATCTTGCCGGTGCCCTGGGGAAAATTACGGCTTGCATCTTCCACTACCCCTAGTCGCCTTGCCACCAAAGTAGGCAGTAATTCACAGCGCTGATCTTCCTTATCCCGCGCGGCAAAATCATCACCCAGCAGCCACTGAGCCCGACTGGCGCGCAGGCAATGCTCCATCTGCTGCTGGCTGAAAAAAAGCGGCACTGGAATAAAACAGATACCCGCGGCCTGGCAGGCAAGGTCCACCAGCAGCCAGTCGATGCTGTTATCGGCACGAAGCGCCACCACCTCGGCGCCTAACTCATCGAGCCAGTCGGCGACGGTTGCCACACTGGTGACCAGTTCACGGTAAGCGAGCGTCCGGGCGCTGTCCTGTAACACCGTGCTCGCCGGTAGTAAAAGGTCGGCGAAACAGCGCGGCCGATGTATGAACTCAGCATTCACCGGCGTTTCCACAACAGTGTCGCTGGTCTTTCAGGCGGTCCGCCAGGAAACCGATCCGTCGCTGATAGCGGTCCAGTACGGAACGCATCGCCGCATTGCCGAGCATGTTTTCCATTGCCGCGCAAATCCCGCCGGCGAGCACCTGGGGTTGGGTTTCATAATAGCGTCCCCACCGGCTCGCATCTTCTCCCAGACAGGTGGCATCCGCCGTTTCGAGCAGGATCGGGTGGTAGTTCAGGCGCTTGAGCAGCTTGCGCACCTGGCGGGTCGCGGTGAACGCCATCCAACGGTACCCCGCTTTGTGAACAGCGGCGGCCATGACCAGAAACAACGACTGGCTGCTGCCCGGACAGGCCGAAACCAGATTACCGACTTCAACGATGGAGGCGCGTTGTACCGGCGCGCGGGCGTGCTTGGCGATGGCTTGTTCAATCGGGCTGTCGAGGTAATTTTCCAGATACATGGGCCCGCGACAACCAGGCCGCAGACCCAGAGCCGCCAGGTTGCGGCCGTTGATTTGTACACGCATCAACAAGGGGAGAAAATGATTGAGGCGAGCGTCGTATACCTGGCGATAGCGGTCGGCGATAAACTGCTCCAGATCTGGCCGATCGACGCTCCAGGGGTTTAGCAAATCAATGTCCGCCGTCACCACCGCCGATTCTCGGACCGGGTGACGACTACCAATGATTTCGACTGTGTTACGCATGGCTCTGTTCCATACCCATGAAGCAGGTGGAGCCAGACTAGGGGATCAACCTTAAAGCAACCTTAAGTAAGTGTTTTATTACGCTGAGCCGCTGGATGAGCGGTCGCTCGCGCTGTGAGCGCGCGCGCAAGAATCCGTTTCAGCCATTAATAAAAAGCATGGGGGAGCACAGCAGCACCTGGACCACAATCAGAACCACGCGTGAAACAGCGCTGGTTGCCGCCCTTACGCGCTGACGGGCGCAAAGGCACGCGTGGCGATTGGGCAGTTTGGCGCGTCGCTAAAAATTCTCGCCACCACCCTGACCGTGACGCTGTTTAGAGGAAAGGTCCCAGCCGCTCGGCAGTCAGGAGGGGCCTTGCTACCGGAGCTTGATGGCCGCGGCTCCCGGATAATAGTGATCCAGCGGATAGCTGGCTTCCCGCAAACGTTCACGGCAAAAAGTCATAATGGTTTCACCCTCCATCTCGCCGGTGTCCCTGTAGCGATCGATGGTTCCCGCCTGCATGAATCGTCCCTCCCCGGCTGTCACTGAAAATATATTCGGGGCATGCATTTCAAAGTAAGCCTCGTGCTCCTTCATGTATTCGAAGGAAGACTTTTGTACGACTTTTTCGAGCTCTTCGGGAGTCAGGGGACAGTGCAGAAACCCGGCAACGCGGCTAACCGCGGCGGTCAAATCAGTTTTCATCTCCTCATAATGGAGGAAAAGCACGTTGCTGCATTCCTGGCTGCGACGCCACCATCCCTCGACGTGATCCGGCCAGGCTTGCCACCACATATCATCACTGCAATACCAGCGCAGCACATTTTCCCTGGTGGGAGAAAGAGGACCGGCAAGAAGTTGAAAAAAATCATAGCAACTGCTGAAACAACTGACCGGGTGGCGCGTGACATAGATATATTTCGCGCCTTCACTGTAGGGGCACAGCTTGGCCGGCATATGGGTTTTAATGATCCTGTTACCACGCTGGCCCACCAATGGCGCTCGCTCCATGGGGACACTGCATAGCGGGCTGGTTTCTATCCACGGGCTCAGCGCGTACATATGCCGATAACCATCATCCGATAAGTCACCCTCGCCACGATGCAAGATTTCGAACACTATCTGTTGCATCCACGTAGTGCCACATTTCATCTGCGTGGCGACGAAAATATCTTCCTCGCCAGGCTGGTAGTTTTTAGTGGCGGCGTAGGACTTTTTCGTGGTCATGATCGCCGGTCCGGTGACATCCCCGTAACGCATCATCGGCGGAGCCTTGGGCCGATGAATCTTCATCGCCAACTCAAAAGCCGGGCGAATAAATCGGGCGTGCTTTTTTAGCCGTGCAATCATTTTCCCGCGCTCGGCCAGCGGCAGGGCAAAGTAATTATCGCCGCGGGTTTTCCTTTCAAAATAAATCATGGCAACAGCCACGTAAGCGAGATAAGCCAAAAGAAATGAGGTCAGAAGCTTGAAAACCGCCACTGTGCTTTCCTTGAAGAGGTGATAAGTACTGATTGAAGTTTGGCGCTGGCGCTGAGTATAAGGAATATCGGCACACAGCCGAAGTCCTGTTTGGCATCGGCCCGCAAGCCGGGCGTTTCGGGAGAGTGTCTGAAATTACGAAGCGGGGAAACGACTTCCTTGAGTGACCAATAAATTTGCCAGCCTGGCTCGACTCAAGGCAGGGCCGCCAGCGTTCGCCCTATCAGCGCCAGCCTTCGCCCATCATTATTGTCGGGCTACGTCGCCACGCTCCTTGTGCAGACTGCTTACGCGGTTTGTCGAACCGCGCGTTAACGTACGTATCGCGGGGCGACAAATAAAAAAGCCCCTCAATGGGGCTTCAGACTGCTGACGAACCCCGCACTTTTGCGGGGTTTCGTTTTTTCTGGCGTTTGCAATGATTTTTCCGGATGCAGGTCGATTCAGCTGACTAACAACCCAACACCCTTCGAGCAGCTACATT
>JBECKV010000161.1:0-2641 GCA_040235495.1 Porticoccaceae bacterium | reverse complement strand
GTTTCCTGCTGGCCGACAAAACCACCCGGCAGCGCCAGGAGTCCCTTTCCCGGCGGACCCTTACGCTCCACCAGCAAGACCTGACCGCCTTGCACCACCAGGGCATCGACGGTAACGAAAGTCGGTGGATAAGGGGCCTTACTCCAGGCCCGCTTGTATTGGGCGATGTACTGCTGTTCCTCAACGATAGCGCGCCAGGCCGGAGTGTGTAAAAATTTCGAAACCGCCTGCGCGACATTGGGCGACAGGTGTTTTGACAATACCGCCACTTTGCTTTCGGCATCACTTTCCGCGAGCATGACTGCACGTATTGCGGCGCCGCTGACGGTTGCGACGCCATCAAGTTTGACTTCATCCCAATCTGAAAAATATGTCGAGTAATCGGCCTGCTTTTGCCCTGTCTGGCTGATAAACGCCAGCTTCGGAAGCTCGCGACTGACCTTGCGGTGGGAGCCCGTCACCTGGTCAATTTTCGTTTTCACCTCGGCCAGCCAGGCATTTTCATCATAGCGGTGATCGGCAACCCCGAGGATACGCACCCGTTGGTTGTGTTCGGGACTCAGCGCACCTCGAATCATGGCTTCGCGCTCGTCCAGGGTCCAGGGATTGCGAATACTTCTCGCTCGCCTGGTCGAACCACAGACCAGAATCATGTTAGCGGCTTTTTTCAGACCCGCTTCCACGAGTGCCAGATGACCCCGGTGAAAGGGCTGAAAGCGACCAATCAAAACCAGAAAATCATACGTCGTTGCTGGCATCTTAATTTCCCTGCATCGGACCTACACAGGGCCGGCACCGGTGTCGGTCTAAACCTTTATCGATTGGTTATCGAGTGGTTATCGATGGGCTTTTTTTGCGGCTGGCATTGATCCAGGCGAGGACAAACAAAAGGCTATACAGGCCGGTCCAGTAGCACCATTGCGCCGGACCGGAATGCCCCAGGCTTTCCACACCCATGTCAGTATCCAGCCAACGCCAGAATGGCGCCAGGATAAGGGTAGTGATAAACGCCAGGGGCAGGCAACCGGCGACTATTGCCAGGGCAAGCGCCAATGCCCTGAGTTTTTGGTGCCGGGTCATCAATCCACCATTGGTCACCGCAGTCCTGAAACAATCTCGTAGCAGCGCAACCGGGCCCGATGATCGTAGCACTGACAAGCAATCATCAATTCGTCCGCCGCGGTCAGCTCAATAAAATTCGCTATTTGTTCGCGCACGTCATCCTCCGCGCCAACAACGGTGTATTGGAACACATCCTTGAGCATGCGCTGTTCCAGAGGTGACAACCCGGCCGCATAAGCCAACACGGGTGGCGGCAATTTCGACGGCCGTCCCCTGGACAGATTTACAAAAGCCTGCTGCCAGGAACTGGCCAGCAAGCGGGCTTGATCAGTGGTGTCAGCGGCAAAAACACTGATGGCCGGCATAACGTAGGGCTTTGCCAGGTATTGTGACGGCTGAAAGCGCGCCCGGTATAGGGTGATGGCCTCCAGCAGCAGGGCCGGAGCAAAATGGGAGGCAAACGCATAGGGCAAGCCCAGGTGGGCGGCCAGCTGGGCGCCAAACAGGCTGGAGCCGAGGATCCAGACCGGAATCGATAAACCCGCACCGGGCACGGCCTGAATACCGTGGTCAGGGGTCGCGTCGCGAAAGTAGCTCATCAGTTCCCGAACATCATTCGGGAATTGTTCAACGCTGGTGGTGAGGTTTCGACGCAGCGCCCGCGCGGTTATGGGATCCGTGCCAGGCGCGCGGCCCAGCGCCAGATCGATACGCCCGGGATGCAGCGCTTCGAGAGTGCCGAACTGTTCGGCGATCACCAGGGGCGCGTGATTCGGCAACATAATGCCGCCAGCTCCGACCCGGATGCTGGCGGTGCCCGTCGCCACATGGCCAATCACCACCGCCGTGGCGGCGCTGGCAATGCCCGGCATACCGTGATGCTCGGCCAGCCAGTAGCGGTGATAACCCCAACGCTCGACGTGTCGAGCCAGATCCAGACTATTGAGCAGGGAATCGCGAACCTCACCGCCGTCAACAACGGGAGAGAGATCCAGCACCGACAGTGGAATCATAGGTTCGTTGCGGCTTGCTCCACGGGTGTGGAGCCACGGAAAAACCCCCAGACCAGCAAGGCACCGGCCACCACCATGGCAAGGCCGACGGACAACAAGCCCCCGGTCACCAGCGCTTCCTGCCAGGCCTGTCCCTGCTGGCCCGCGCCGGCGATGGGCGCCATGGCAGCGGTACCAAAGATCGCGGCCAGTTGCACGAACATCCAATTGGCGTAGGTGCCGTAAAGCAGGGTCCAGAAAGCCAGAGCGCTCCAGCCACTGGCAAGATTCAGCCGAGGCCAGGCGAGACCAATCACTATCAAAAAGGTCCCGTTCATAACGCCTTCCAGATGACTGGACACCCCCATTCTCGGGTTGGTCAGCACCGGTATCGCAAAACCGGATACCAGGCCGAGAAAAAACAACAGGGCGCCAAAGGCAAGCAACGCTTGGGCTTTATTATTCATTTTCATGCTTCCCGATTCATGCTTTTCGATGGAGTTACTTTTCGATGGAGTTAAAGGTTTATTTCATGGGCTTGATAAAGCCCCAAGGCGCCAATGTTTTACGACCTCGTAAACAGCGCC
>JBECKV010000046.1:0-10144 GCA_040235495.1 Porticoccaceae bacterium | reverse complement strand
CAATGATGGCGAGGAGGTGGACTGCGACACCGTGCTCTTGTGCGCCGGCATTACACCCAATGTGGAACTGGCCCGGAATGCGGGGCTTACGGTGCGCCGTGGCATTGTCGTGGATGATCAGTTGCTGACTTCCGCGCCGGGTATCTACGCCATTGGCGAGTGTTGCGAACACCGGGGCAAAACCCATGGCGTCGTCAATCCCGGCTATGAACAGGCGGCGGTTGCGGCGGCGGTTATAAACGGTGAGAAAGCCCGCTACATCAGCTCACTGGTGGTCAACCGTCTCAAGGTCATTGGTGAAGCCATTTGCAGTATTGGTGAAGTGGTCGAATTACCGGAGCGGCCTTTCCAGCGGCAGTATGTTTATCGTGATCCGGATCAGCGTATTTATCGACGGCTGATTCTCTATCGGCAACGTTTGCTGGGCATTATTTCAATTGGCGAGTGGCCGGAGCTCAGTCGTATCCAGGAAACCTTTACCGCGCGGCGTCGAGTCGGTCTGTCCCGGATTCGCCGTTTTCAGCGTACCGGCCGCCTGTGGTCGGCACAAAGCGAGATCCGCATCAGTGAATGGCCGGCAAGCGCGGTGATTTGCCAGTGTAACAACGTTACCCAGGGTGAGTTGATGGCCTGTCTCTCCAGCCAATATGGCAAGGCCGATGAAGGCGTGGGTTGGAATACGCGCGAGCGCGTCGCCGAGGCGTCATACGCAGGGCCCGGCCTTGTTCTTGAACAGTTGAGGGCCGATACCGGCGCGGGCACCGTGTGTGGTTCCTGCAAACCCCTGTTGGTCAGTTTAGTCAGCGAGCACTGCGCCACACCGGTGGCAGCGACCGGCGAACGGGCATGGCGAAGCTTGCTGATTGCCTCCATGGCGGTGTTCCTGTTGGTGGGCGCCCTGACCGGTTTGCCAGGGGCGCAAACCGCCGACAGCGTCCAGCGTCAGGGCTGGTTCGAGACCGTCTGGAACGACAAATTGTGGAAGCAGGTCACCGGCTTTACCTTGCTGGGAATGACGGCCATTGGCCTGCTGATGTCGCTGCGCAAGCGTTTTAACCTCGTCTGGATGGGTGACTTCGGTGCCTGGCGACTTGGTCATGCGGCGCTGGGTCTGATGTGCGTGGTGACCTTGGTGCTGCACACCGGCCTGCATCTGGGCGTCAACCTTAATTTTCTGCTCATGCTTGATTTTCTGCTGGTGCTCACCGTGGGCGCCATGACCGGCATGGCGGTGGCCCTGAGTCACCGGCTGAGTCCGCGGCGGGCGCGGCAATTACGTTTGGCCTTTAACCGCTTTCATATTGTTGTCAGCTGGCCGCTGCCGGCCTTGTTGATCAGCCATGTTGTAAGCGTTTATTACTTTTAAGTGGTAATCGTTGCCGAAGCATCGGCGAGTCGAGCGTCGCGCAAGGGTTTGGAAACAAGGTTTTGAATAAATATTTATGGGTAGTCTGGATTTTGGTCACAGTGGCGATAGCAGGATTTTACGGATACAAAATGTTCGTTGATGCCGACAAGTCCGCGCTGTTGGTGGGCGAGGCCACCTGGGGTCACTATCAGATAGAGCTCGCCTGTGGCGCCTGCCATAGCGAAGCCTTTGGCGGTCGGGAAGTATTGCAGGATGCCTGCATGGATTGTCACGGCGCCGAGTTGGAGGCAGCGCACGACTCCCACCCCAGGAAAAAATTCACCGATCCGCGTAACGCTGATCGCGTCGCCATTGTCGATGCCCGCTACTGTATCTCCTGTCACGTCGAGCACCAGCAGGAGCAGACTCGTGCCATGGGGGTAACCCTGCCCGACGATTACTGCTATCACTGCCACCGGGATATTGGCGAGAACCGGGAAAGCCATAAAAACCTGGCATTCGACTCGTGCGCCAGCGCCGGTTGCCACAATTACCACGACAACCGCGCCCTCTATGAAGAGTTTCTGGTGAGCAATGCCATGGGTGAGTGGTTGAAAACCCTGCCAGCCATCGACTTGCCCCAGGGGGCCGCGGGTGATTTACCCCCAGGGTATGAGACCTTGCCCCGTTTCGAGGAGAAGCATGTTCAGCATGTCGAAGCGCGGGAGCAGTGGCTGGCCAGCGCCCACGGGCAAGCGTCGATTCATTGCGGTGGCTGCCATGCCGATGGGTCCGGAGACTGGCTGGCAAAGCCGGGCATGGACAGTTGTCAAAAATGTCATGCGGCCGAAACCACGGGCTTTTTGCAGGGCAAGCACGGCATGCGCCTGGCCCAGGGGCTCGAAGCGATCACGCCAGGCGCCGCTCGGCTGTCACTGAACAGTGACAAACAGGCAGAGCCTCATTCCTGTCTCGCCTGTCACGGCGCGCATCGCTTCGACAGGCAATATGCCGCCACCAGCGCCTGCCTGAACTGTCACCAGGACGAGCACAGTACGGCCTTTGCAAACTCGCCCCACGGCCAGCTCGCGGCCGCTGTCGCGGCGGGGAAGCTGCCAGCGCAACGAAGCGTGAGCTGCGCCACCTGTCACCTGCCCCGAGTATCGGTATCAGCGCAAAAAAAGGCAGGCTTGCGCGTCGAGCATAACCAGAACATGAATTTAAGACCCAACGAAAAAATGATTCGTCCGGTTTGCATGCAGTGCCACAGCCTCCGGTTTTCCATCGACGCCCTGGCTGACACGACGCTGATCAAAAATAACTTTTCCGGACCACCTGGCGAACATGTCCCCTCCATCGAGTGGGCATTGAAACGGGAAGCCACTCAGTGAGCTCCCTCAACCTAGCAGGAGATAGCGCTATGAAGAAAACACCATCACGCCTTGCTGCCCTGGCAGTCGTAGCCGCGGGCTTGACCGCCTGTGGTGAACAACAAACCGGTATCGATCCCAAGCTTTACACCGATTCCCTGTTTGCGGTGATGAAAGCGGATCGTACCAATTACACCAAGATGATTGTCCAGCGCCTTGGACCCGCCGGCGCGGATGTCATCAAGCCGGTCGAACACTGGCAGGATCTGGATAATGGCGCGCCCCTGCCGGCGCAGATGTTCCGGGCCGGTTCCGAAGCCGTGGCGGAAATGACCGATGAATTTACCTACTCCCTGCAATCCATCTGGCCTATCAACAAACAAAATGCGCCAAAGACGCCGATCGAGCAAGAGGGTCTTCAATACACTGCTGATAATCCTGGCGAAAACTTCTACGGTCGGGAAGAACTGGGCGGAGTTACCTATTTCACCGCTGTCTATCCGGATGTGGCGGTAGCGGAAGCCTGTATCAGCTGCCACAACGAGCACAAGGACACACCGAAAACGGATTTCAAGCTGGGTGATGTCATGGGCGGTGTGGTAATCCGTGTGCCCCTGTAGAGGATGCCGTCATGCTGCCCGCAAAACCATGGTCGTGGGTGCGTCCGACACGGAGCGCCTGGTTGGCCCTGTATTCACTGTCGTTGTTGACCGCTTGTGATACGGACAGCGGATCAGTGGCGCGGGGCAAGGAGCTGTTCGAAGCCCATTGCAAGGTCTGCCACGCTCAGGGCCTGAACGGTGCTCCCATTCTCGGTAACCGGAAAATGTGGCGCGATCGCCTGCCCCAGGGTGCCGACGTGTTGATTCAACACGCCATCGAAGGTTACGGCCTGATGCCCGCCAAGGGTGGCGGCACCGAACTCAGTGATGAACAGGTGGCCGAGGTGGTGCGATACATGATCAGCGAAGTGCAATAGTCACGATACTGTTTTTTTCCAATCCAAAAACGCCAGAGGAATAAATTCCATGTCTTTATATGATGAACTGGGCGGCGCCGCCGCCATCGATGCGGCAGTTGATATTTTTTACCGCAAAGTCCTGGCCGATGACCGGGTGAGTGAATTTTTCGACAGCGTCGATATGCAGGCCCAGCACGCCAAGCAGAAAGCCTTTTTGACCGTGGCCCTGGGTGGGCCCAACAACTACTCCGGCAAGGATATGCGCGAGGCGCATAAACACATGGGCCTGAACGAAGGACATTTTAACGCCGTGGCCGAGGATCTGATTGCCACCCTCGAAGAGTTGAATGTCCCCCGGGCCAAAATCGATGAGGTGATTGCTGTCGTGGCTACCACTAAAAATGACGTGCTCAACCGTTAACGCGACGCGTAATAGTCGGCTGCACAGTCTTGTCGGACATTATTTTCGAGGATCGGGCTTATAGCCGCGAGCCCGGTGAAAGTGTTCTCGATGCCCTGAACCGTCAGGGTTGCGAGATCGCTTCCGGCTGCCGCGCCGGTGTCTGTCAGGCCTGTGTCCTGCTTATGGACGAGCGGGAAATAGCCCGCGGCTGCCAGCAGGGGCTATCGGCCGCGCAAAAAAAACTGAACCACTTTCTTGCCTGTCAGTGTCGACCGGAAGGGACCGTGCATGTGCGACGTCCGGCTAACGCCGGAGTACGAACCAGCGGCATCCTGCGGCGCCGGGAGCAACTGGCTCCGGACATATACCGCCTGTTTATCGCCGCGCAACTGGATTACCAGCCCGGCCAATACGTCACCATTCTCAAAGACACCCTCTCGGGGCGCAGCTACTCCCTGGCCAGTCATCCGGAAGAAAACGTGATGGCTGAAAATCTGCTGGAGCTGCACGTCAAATACCATGAGGGCGGTGAACTCAGCCCCTGGTTGTGCCGTGACTTGCAACCGGGGCAATCCCTCAGCCTGCTTGGGCCCATGGGCAACTGTATCTACAGGGGCAATCCACGACAGCCCCTGCTGCTGGCCGGGATAGGTACCGGTCTGGCGCCAGTGCTGGGCGTGCTGAAGGATGCTTTGCACCACCGGCACCGCGCTGCCATCAATGTCCTGGTCGGCGCGGCGGAGCCTTCCGGTTTATATTGCCAGGGGCAGTTACAGGAACTCGCCGCTACCCATGCCAATCTGCAAGTCGATTTTCTGGTGCAAAACAACCGTAGTAACCAAAGCCTCGGCGCCGCTACCCGGACGGCTGACATTTATCAGTACTGTGCCGGAAACTTCCCCGACCTGAAAGGCTATGGTGTTTATCTTTGCGGCGCCGAATCCTTTGTCCGCAAAATGCGCCGACAATGTTTTATGGCCGGTGCCGCCATGACGGATATTTCCGCGGATGCTTTTATTGTTTTTGGCTGAAGTACGAGGCTCGCTATCAGGCGCGGGTGATCAGGCGCGGGATAATGAGACCGCCCAGTGGCCTGAGCGAGTATCGCGTCGGCGAATGCTAACCCCCGTCCCGCAATAAACTCAGCGCCGGTTTTTCCAGCGCTCCGCGGCTGGCGAGCACGCCGAGTATCGCCACCGCCAATCCAATGGCCATGGGTATGCCCTGCCACCAGGACAGATCGGGCAGGTCGTTCAGCAGGCGGCTGGTCAAGGGGTAGAGGGAGATCAGGGCAATCACTATCGCGGCGAGAGCGGCGCTGGCGCAGAGGCAGAGAAACTCCAGCCAGACCACGCGGTACAGGAGCGAGCGATTGCCGCCCAGGGTGCGCAACAGCGCGTTATCCCGCCCGCGCTGGGCCTGACCGCCCAGCAGGGCCGCGATAAGCACAAGCACCGCCGCCGACACCAGCAGCACCGCGAGTAATGCGGTTGCACCGCTGGCCTGGGCGATAATCTCGTTGGCCTTGTCGAGCAGGGTGTTGACGTCCAGCAGGGTGATATGAGGCAGGCTTTCCATCAATTCAGCCAGGCGCTTGCCGGCGCCATCGGCGAGCCAGAAGCCGGTCAGCCAGGTAATGTCCTGATTGCTCAGGCCGCCGGGGTGAAACATGAAATAAAAATTGGGTTCGAAGGTATCCCAGTCAACGGCACGGATACTGGCGATCTCGGCGCTCAGCAAACCCCGGCTTGTGGTAAAGACCAGATGGTCGCCTATATCCAGCCCCAGGCGTTCGGCCAGTTCCTGCTCGACGGAAACGGTGCCGGGGGCCGGATGCCACCGGCCAGCGATGATCTTGTTACTGGCAAGCATGTCGGCGGCTTCCGTGAGCGCCAGGTCGCGATTCATGGATTCATGGTTGTCTTCCCTTTCCTTGGTAACCGCGGCTGTAATCGGTTCACCGTTGATTTCGCTCAGGCGCCCGCGGACGATGGGGTAGAGGGGTTGGGCGACGGCATCGTGCCGAGCCAGCCAGCCGTTAAAGGTGCTCAAATCGCGCTCAAACAGATTGAGGACAAAGTAATTGGGCGCTTTTTCCGGCAAGCGGGTGCGCCAGTCGTCGAGCAATCGGGTGCCGGTTTGTCCCGCCAGCGCAATGATGGCCATGGCCAGGGTAAGGGCGGCCAGTAATGGCAGCGTCAGCGTCGGTCTTCGGCTCAGGCGACGGATAGCGAGGCGGGCAGCCAAGGGCAGTCTGGTGCTGGCGAGGTCGAGGGCTTTCAGCATGGGCCAGAGCAGGGCAGGCAGGCCCACGCCAAGCGCTACCAGCAGGCCCAGCAGACTACCGAGCTCGGCCAGGGAACGGGTGAGCAGGCCCGCGAGCAGTACTGGTGCCGCCAGTGCGGCGCTAAGCTCGACATGCGTCGACAGGAGCCTGGAGGCATTGCGCCGGTTCAATATTTCGATGGCAGGGATACGCACCAGCGCGCTCAGCCGGGGCAGGGCAAAGGCCAGCCACAACACCAGCGGTGCGAACAAAATAATCAGCCACCGGCCACCCGTCGCGGCCAATGGCCCCTGCCAGTCGAGCAGGTGGTGGAGCAGGGCAATGAAAGCCACGCCGAGCACACAGCCGATGAGCGCGGGAGGCAGCACGGCGACAAATTCTCCGCCCAGAATCCGTTGCAGGATTTGCCGGCGCGGCGCGCCGAAGCTGCGCAGCAAACCGGCCAGTCGGGCGCGCTGTTCCACTCTTTGGGACGTGGCCAGATAAACCGTCGCGCCACAGAGAACGCTGATCAGCAGTACCGCCAGGTTCGCCCAAAGGGTGAGCTGACGCAGCGGCCCCATGGAGCGCACAGCGGCATGTTCCACGTCTTCGAGACGCTGATCCGCTCTCAGGCCTGATTTCAGCGCGGCGGACAGGTGCTCGACCTGTTCCGGTGTCCCAGCGATCAGTTGCCGGTATCTAAGACGGGTGCCGGGACCGATGACGCCGGTGGCCTCCAGTTCCCTGGCGTTGAAAACCACGCGCGGATTCATGCTATAGAAGCCGGCGCTTTGATCGGGCAATTGGCGAATGATCGCCGAGACCCTCAACGCTCTGTTACCGACTTTAATGATGTCGCCCAGCTTCAGCGCCAGGCGATCGAGTACCTGATCGGCGACCCACAGCTCACCGGCAGGCGGACCGTTGGCGCCATCAACAGAGGGTCCAAACCGGGTCTGCGCGAGCTGGATTGCGCCGTACAAGGGATAGTTGGCATCGACGGCCCGGGCGCTGACCAGCAGCAGTTCTCCCTGGTGTACCAGCACGGTCGAAAAATCGACGACCGCGCTGGTTTTCAGGGTGTTACCGGTCGTGGCCAGTAACGCTTGTTGCGCATCCTCCGGAGCTTGGGTGCCGGTTAAAACCAGTTCGCCGCCGAGCATTTCCGCCGTACGCACGGCAAAGCGCTTTTCCAGTTCCGCCTGGAGCAGGAAAACCGAAGCGAGGCTGAACCCGGCAATTGCCAGGGCAAGAGCCAGTATTTGAAAAGCCCGTTCCCGCCACGGGCGCAGCAACTGACTCATTGCACGTCGGCCGTCGCGGTGGTTTCGTACAGACGACCGGCTTCCAGTCGTAGCCGTCGCTGGCAACGTCTGGCCAGGTGGTCATCGTGGGTAACCAGTACCAGCGCGGTGCCGGCCTCCCGGTTTAACTCAAATAACAACTCACCTATGCGTTTGCCATTGGCGTGATCAAGACTGCCGGTGGGCTCATCGGCAAACAACAGTCTGGGCTCGACCGCAAAGGCACGCGCCAGCGCTACCCGTTGCTGCTCGCCGCCGGAGAGGGTGGTGGGGAAATGCTTCAGGCGGTCGGCCAGCCCCACCCGCTCCAGCCATTGGCGGGCGCGGGTCTGGGCGTTATTTACGCCTTTAAGCTCCAGCGGCAGCATGACGTTTTCCAGGGCATTGAGGTCATTGACCAGGTGAAAGTGCTGGAAGACAAAGGCGCATAATTGCCCCCGTCGGAGTGCGCGGGCATCTTCGTCCAGCTGGCTGAAGGGCGTGTTTTCCAGCAGGACTTCACCGCTAGTGGGCGTATCCAGTCCAGCCAGCAGACCCAACAACGTCGATTTGCCGCTCCCGGACGGGCCGGTGATGGCCACGCTTTCGCCAGCGGCGAGGGTGAAATCGACCGCTTCCAGAAGGGTCAGTTCGCCGTCGGGCCCGGTGACGGTTTTGCCGAGACCGTGGGCTGCGATTAAGGGACTATCGAAGTCCGCGGGTTTAATATCAGGTGGTTTATTCATTGCTCTCGGACGGGTTTGACTACTTTGACTGCCTGCTGCTGTGTTCATGGCCGATGCCGGCGCCGCAGGGTATGTTGCCAGCGTGGCGGATTTCCGGTCTGCCCAAGCCTTCTTAATCAGGGCCTTACAGATTCAGGGAGACAGTATCAGCGCAGCCTTCGCCATTGACAAGTTAAAGACCTGGGTTGACTTGCGGCGGCGTGACGGGTCGAGCCTGCGCCTGGGTAAAGCTGACTGCGCCGAACCAGTGAGCGGCCAAGGGCGTGATTTTTTGAAAAATACGAGTGTAGTATCCTGGACATCGTCGCCGGCACCTTATTTTTCCTACGGGTTATTGTCCCTGCGGGTTATCCCTAAGGTTATTGCCCCTGCAGGTTACGCCGGCAATACCACGGCAGGAACACGTCGAAGGGATTTGTCCCGGCATCGGAGTGCAAGCGAATCCTGTGAAAATACACTGTTGCAATGATTTCCGATCACTGCAAAGTATGTCCCTCAAGCCGGGTGGTTAGCGATATTTACTGTGCGGGAGTTCAATGGCCCCAGTGTCCAGAACACGGTCGTTGGATCCGCACAGCCCGATCGCCTGATAAAAAGCGAGAGCCGGGATCGATGCGGGCGCCTGTGGTGATGCATTTAGCGCTTCGGCCCGTATTGGCGACTTGATTTTTAGTCCAAGCCCCGAGTAATTTTTTTGAGGTGATCTGATTTTCCGTGACATTCTTGTGCCCTGTCATTCTTGTGCCATGACATCATGGTGCCGTGACAGCGGCTTGTTCAGAGGGTGCGGCGATGGTTTTGCCGCGACCTGCGCGGCGAGTGGGGCCTATCAAAGTTGGCGGGTTTAACATCAGGTGGTTTATTGATGGCGATCAGACGGTTATCACTGCTCTCACTGGTTAGTACCGTGTTGATCACCGGGGTTGGCGCCAGGGCCGATAATGCCGGCGACACTCAGGCTGGACCGGCTGATCGACCCCCGTCGAGCGGGGGCGTGCTGATTCTCGGCGACAGTATCAGCGCGGCCTACGGCCTCGACCGGTCAAAGGGTTGGGTGGCGATGCTGGAAGCGCGACTCGCCCGGGATTGTCCGCAAATTAAAGTCCACAATGCGTCCGTCAGTGGCGAGACCAGCGCCGGGGGGCTGATGCGTTTGCCGGATCTGTTGGACCGGTACAAGCCGGGCTTGGTGGTCATTGAACTCGGTGGTAATGACGGGCTGCGAGGCTTATCCCCGGCGCGGATGCGGCATAACTTCGAGGATATGATAAAACTGTCCAGAGCGGCGCGCGCCGAAGTGGCCATGCTCGGGATTTTGATTCCCCCTAACTACGGCGAAACCTACCGGCAATTGTTTGAGCGGGCTATTGCCGATGCCGCTGAGCAGGCCGGGGTACCGTTTCTGGATTTTTTCCTCAGTGGCGTTGCCGAACACCCCACCTTAATGCAGGAGGACGGTATTCATCCCAATGAAGCAGCACAGCCCCGCTTACTTGATAATGCCCTCCAGGTGCTTGATGGGGCGTTGGCGGCCTTGTGTGGCCGCTCGCTATATCCCTCGGCACGGTAGATAGTCTTTTTTTTTACTAGGGCCTGTTCACACTAAATAGTAGTTGCATGGCTGGTAGCTTTGCTGTTGTCGGGCCGCGCGCAGGCAGGAGCCGGTATCCGGATAGTTGGTCCAATCTGGACTGGCTAAATTGCAGTCGACCGTATCCGTTAAATTGCATGAAGCGCTTCGCGCTGCTTCGGACCCCTGGTAGA
>JBECKV010000003.1:0-5503 GCA_040235495.1 Porticoccaceae bacterium | reverse complement strand
ACCAGTGGCTCGCAAGCGATTGAACTCTGTAAACGACATATTCCTGACATCATTCTCATGGACGCCCTGATGTCGGACCTCGATGGTTTTCAGGCCTGTAACTCAATCAGGGAATTGCCTAATTGCCAGAATATACCCATTTTAATGATTACCTCTCTGGATGATGAAGAAGCAATATCCAAAGCGTTTTCCAGCGGCGCAACTGATTTTATCACCAAACCATTACATTTTACGGTACTGAAGGAGCGCGTATCTCGATTAGTCAAGGCCAGCAAGGCAGGCCAAAAAATACGGCAAATGGCCTATATCGATTCGCTAACGAACTTACCAAACCGCGCCAAATTGATGCAAGAACTACGCGTCATTCTCGATCGCGCGAATCTACATAACAGATCCGCGGCACTACTGTTCCTGGATCTGGATAATTTTAAGAACATCAACGATTCCCTTGGCCATAATGTTGGCGATCTGCTGCTAAAGGTTGTAGCTGATAGATTGAGGGGCTGCGTCCGCGAAACCGATTTTATAGCGCGCCTAGGGGGCGACGAATTCACCATAGTGCTGGAAAATATCAACGACAATGAGGACATCGCAAGAATTGCCCGGAATATATGTAAATCACTGAGCGAGCCGTTTGTCTTCCTCGACAAGAAAATGCACACATCCTCGAGCATCGGAATCGCGATGTACCCCCGGGATGCCAGGGATGTAAACAGTTTGTTGAAACACGCCGATCTGGCGATGTTCAAAGCCAAGAAAAACAAAAACCAGTTCGTGTTTTATCAGGCTGGCATGGCTGATGAAATCAATAAGCGGATCGAACTCGAGCAGGATCTCCGCTACGCGATAGACCACGATCAACTGGTACTTTTCTTCCAGCCTCAAGTCGACGTGGTTACCGGTGAAGTGACCGCCGCCGAGGTGCTTGTGCGCTGGCAACATCCCGAAAAGGGGCTATTGGGGCCTGGTGAATTCATTGCCATTGCCGAGGAATCGGATCTGATCACGGAGCTGACGCGTTGGGTCGTCAAGGGAGCCGTGGCGCAAATCGATATTTGGTCAAAACGCGGCACGCCCTTGAAGCTTTCCGTGAATTTGTCGGGCAAGGATATTAGCGGCAACTGGCAATTGATCAATTATTTGCGCAATCAGGCCGAAGCAAAGCATATCGATCCGGCTCTACTCGAACTGGAAATTACCGAAAGTATTCTGATGCGTGATCCGCAGAAAAGCCGCGCGGAAATTATGCAATTGAAAAATCTGGGCTTTACTATTGCCATCGATGATTTTGGTACTGGTTATTCTTCCCTCAACTACCTGAAGAACCTGCCAGTGGACAGTCTCAAGATCGACCGGTCTTTCATTCATGAACTGGAACAGAACCGGGAAGATCAGGCCATCGTCAAGGGTATAATTGCGCTGGCAAAAAGCATGAACCTTAAAACCATCGCCGAGGGCGTGGAGACCGAGGCACAGCGGTCCCTGATATCGGAGTTCGGATGCGACGTCGCCCAGGGCTTTCTATTCAGCCGGCCCCTGCCTATCGAGGAGTTTGATCGATCCTACCTCGCTAAGGAAGCGGGTGGCGCACCCCCCCGGTTGAAATTGGTCTAGGCGTTCCTCCGACGCCTCAAAACCATTTGTCATTCATTTCGAACGGTAGGGCGTTACCGCTATCAAGTAACCTTGCGAGCGTTTCAATAGTGGGCAGTTCCCACTCGCTGTAGTAGAGCGCCGCTTGAAGCTTGCCCCGGTAGAAATTGGCGTCCTCCTGACCGCACCCGCTATTTAATCCTCTCTGAGCAGTAATCGCCTGCTTCAGCCAGATCCAGGCGGCGACAACCCGTCCAAACATGTCCAGATACAAGGTCGCATTTGCCAGACCCTTATCAATGTCCTGCCGGCATTGATCGAGTAAATTTTCTGTCGTCCGTTCAAGTTTTAGCAGTGACGCTTCAAGTTGATTGGGCAACGTTTGAGGTACTTTTTGGGCTTTTGCCAACGCGATGTCCTTGCGCACCTCCTCGGCGAATATGCTAAAGCCCAGACCCCCGTGCTGGCTGACCTTGCGTCCAAGCAGATCGAGCCCATGGATCGCTTCCGCACCTTCATGGATGGGATTGAGGCGTTGATCGCGGTAGAGCTGCTCAACCGGATACTCCCTGATATAACCGGAACCGCCCAGTATTTGTATTGCCAGGTCGTTGGAAACACAGCCGTATTTGGAGGGCCAGGATTTGACGACCGGAATTATCAGATCAAGCAACAATCCGGCACGCTTTCGTTGTTCGGTATCGGCAGCGGTGTGTTGATCCTCAAACACGGCGCTGGCAAAAAGGCACATGGCCAGGGCGCCTTCGGCATAGGCTTTCTGGCTCAGCAACATCCGTCGCACATCAGCGTGCTCAACCAGCATCACCTGGGGAGATTCGGGGTCCTTGCAGGACGGCAGCCGACCCTGAGGCCGCTGCCTGGCGTAGTCCAGGGAATAGTTGTAACCCTGATAGGCAATCGCCGCCGCGCCCAGCGCCACGCCTATACGCGCTTCGTTCATCATCTGGAACATATAGCTCAGGCCTTTATTGGCCTCACCCACCAGGTAGCCAATGGCGCCATGTTTTTCCCCGAAATTAAGCGCGGCATTGGTGGCGTTACGATACCCCATTTTGTGGTTGAGTCCGGCAACGACGACATCGTTGCGCTCGCCCGGACTACCATCGTCATTAACCAGATATTTCGGCACGATGAAAAGTGAGATGCCTTTGACCCCGGGTGGCGCGCCTTTAATTTTTGCCAGCACCATGTGAATGACGTTATCGGCGATATTGTGGTCGGCGCAGGAAATGAACATTTTCTGGCCGAAGATACGGTAGCTGCCGTCATCCGCGGGGATCGCCGTCGTCGTGATATCCCCAAGGGCCGAACCCTGGCCGGGCTCCGTCAGCGCCATGGTACCGTTGCTTCTGCCGTCCATTATCAGGGGCAGGTATTTCTCCTTTTGCTCCGACGACGCGAAGGTGCGCAGGAGATTGGTAACGCCGATGGCAATAAAGGGGTAGGCGGCGGTACCGATATTGGCGGCGTTGATATAGGCCATGATGGTTCGGACCAGAACTTCCGGCATTTGCATGCCGCCCTCTTCGTAATCCTGATGCGCCGCCAAAAAACCCGCGCCGGTAAACTCCCGCCAGGCGACTTTGGTCTCGGCAATCATTTTTACTTCACCGTTTTCCAGAACCGGCTCGTGTGCGTCGCCTTTTACATAGTGGTCGGCAAAATATTTCTCGGCGACGGTACGGGCGGTGCGCAGGGAGGCATCGAAGATTTCTCGCGAATGCTCAGCGTAGCGGGGTCGCTCCAGTATGCTTTCAAGAGCCAGTAATTCGTACAGGAGAAAATCAATATCGCGCTCATTTAAAAGAGGGACAGCCATAACTTACCTATAATTAATCCTGCCAGACAACCGGGCGATAACCACCGCGTTTAATGGAAACCGCCACGCTTAATATGAGTAGTCACCAAACTGGTCACGGAGATCCTTTTTACTGATTTTGCCGGTGGCGGTATGGGGAATTTCCTCCACGAATACGCAGTCTTCCGGTATCCACCACTTGGCAATCTTGCCGTCGAGAAATTTCAGCAAGTCTTCCTTGGCGGGTTCCGATTCGGGCTTTTTCACGACTATCAACAGCGGGCGTTCCGTCCATTTCGGGTGCGGTACGCCGATTACCGCGGCTTCCGCCACGTCGGGGTGACCCATGGCGGCATTTTCGACATCGATGGAACTGATCCATTCACCACCGGATTTGATGACATCCTTTGTGCGATCGGTAATTGCCATGAAACCATACTGATCAATGGTGGCGACATCTCCCGTATCAAACCAGCCGTCAGGCAGGTGGGCGTCGGATGTTTCCATCCGGTAGTAGGACTTGCACACCCAGGGGCCGCGCACCTGCAAGCGGCCGGAGCTTGCACCGTCCCAGGGCAGCTCCTTGTTGTCCTGGTCGACGATTCGCATTTCAACACCGTAAATCAGGCGGCCCGCTTTCAGCCGATAGCGGTATTTTTCTTCCTCCGGCAGATCATGCATCCAGGGCAACAGGGTATTGTAGGTACCGAGTGGACTCATTTCAGTCATGCCCCAGGCGACGTGGATGGAAACACCATGATGATCCATGGCTTGCATCAGGGAAAGGGGGCAGGCGGCACCGCCGACAACAGCCTTTTTAAACGACGGGACACTCGCTTTGTTGGCATCCAGGTAGTTGACCAATGCCAGCCACACGGTAGGCACACCGAGCGCAAAGGTGACCTGTTCTTCGTTGATCAGAGCCGCCAGGGTTTGTCCATCGCCCATTTTCGGCCCTGGAAATACCAGCTTGCAGCCGCTCACCGCGGCGCTGTAGACCGTGCCCCAGGCGTTGACATGAAACATGGGCACGACGGGCATAATGACTTCATCGGGTTTAACACCAAGCACATCGCCGGCATTGGTGCCGAGACAGTGCAACACCGTGCTGCGGTGGCTGTATAACACGCCTTTGGGATTGCCGGTCGTGCCCGAGGTGTAGCACAGGCTTGAGGCGCTGTTTTCGTCCAGCTCGGGCCAGGAAAAGTCACTGGGCTCCCCGCCAATCAGAGTTTCATAACAGTGGGCGTTGGCAAGACCGGTCTCTGGCATCGAGGCCTGGTCACACAACACGACATAGCCGCGCACGGTTTGCAACTGAGTCTGTAGCTGTTCCAGTATGGGCACGAAGGCCGGGTCCACAAATATCCACTGGTCTTCGGCATGATTAGCTATATAAACGATTTGCTCGGCAAACAAGCGCGGATTGATGGTGTGGCAAACATAGCCGGAACAGCTAATTCCGTAATACAACTCGAAATGCCGATGGTCATTCCACGCCAGGGTCGCTATTCGATCACCCTGCTCGAGACCCAGCTTTGCCAGGGCGTTGGCCAATTGACCGGCGCGCTCGAAAGCCTCGCCAAAGGTGGTGCGGTGCCTTGGATTAGCCGCCGTGACGGAAACGATCTCGGTGGCCGGGTATACCCGCCGCGCGAAGTTCATGATAGACGTAATAGTCAAAGCCCCCGGCATCATGTCCCCGAGCATGGTGAGTTCCCCCTTAAAGCGTAACGAATGAAAGCGACAGCACTAACATAGTGCGAAAATTCTAACACAAGGCGCTCTCGCCCCAACCTGCTCGCTGGATTGGAATATAAAGTCGCCATACACCTTGATTCACCGCGCCTCTCCTCGGGGCACGCCGGTCTCCCGCAAGCGTCAATCTGTAGCGTATGGGCGGCATTGAAGTACGGGACAGCGGATTACAACGGCCGTTATGAACACTAACGACCTCCGCGTCGTCGCTAATCATGAGATCCGGGATTTAGTCAGGCTGGTCGCGAAACAGACACCCGTCTGGCGAAATAACTCACAGCCCATCGGATTCATCCCAACGCCGGCCGGTGCGAGACGATTAACGGCGTCGCA
>JBECKV010000212.1:0-41995 GCA_040235495.1 Porticoccaceae bacterium | reverse complement strand
TGCTCGCGCATCTCGTCACTGAGTTCGGCCAGGGTCGCGGGCACGAAGCGGGGATTGTTGTCTTTTTCAATAATCAAGGCCCGCACGCCTTCGCGGAACACGCCGAGCCTGGCGCAGTTGACGGTGCCGTTGAGCTCGAGCTTCAGGCACTCATTGAGCGGCAGGCCGCGGCCCCGGCGATTGAGTTCGTAGGATAAATACACCGAGGCGGGGCAGCCGCTTTTCAAGGTGGCGACCGCGCGGCTGAGCCATTTGTCATCGCCGTCGTAGGCGGTAATGGCGGCCACGATTTCCTCCAGGCTGTTACCGGCGGTGACGTGTTCTATCCAGTCCATGTGGCCTTCGAGCTGGCCGGCGGGCAGCATGGCGCGGTACTGACTCTCCAGGCCCTTGAGCAGGGTTTCGATCTGGTCGCGGTTCCGGTCGGCGTCATCGCTCCAGCTTGTCGCGGCGAGCCTGTCCAGCACGGCGGCTTTTTCGCCGTGGGGCACGAAGACATCGGCGAGGTTGGCATAGAGGGCGTCGGTGGCGTTGATCTGGGCGCCGGTCAGGGCCAGGAACAAACCGCTGTTGCCGCGGGCCTGATTTAAAAACCAGGTGCCGCCGACATCGGGCAACAGGCCGATGGTAACCTCGGGCATGGCGATGCGGGTGCTCTCGGTGACCACCCGCAAAGCACCGCCTTCGAGCAGGCCCATGCCACCGCCCATGACGATGCCGTTACCCCAGACGATGATCGGTTTGGGGAAGTTGTGCATGCGGTAGTTGAAGCGGTATTCCCGGGAGAAAAACTCGGTGGCGTAGCGGTTGTAGCCGGCGCCGGATTCGACCATGGATTCGTAGAGCATGCGAATATCGCCCCCGGCGGCCAGGGCCTTGTCGCCGGCGCCGTCGAGCAGGATGCAGACGATGCTGTCATCGCGCTCCCATTGGTCGGCCTCGGCGGCGAGCAGGTCGACCATCTCCAAACTCAGGGAGTTCAGGGACTTTTCCGCATTCAGAGTCGCGTGGGCGATTTTTTTGCCGTCCGCGCAGGAAATTTCGCGAAACACCACGGCTGGTTCTGACATTTATTTTTCTCCCCCTTTTTATTTCACGTAGTTCACGCCACGGCTCGACTCAATTTCACGCCACGGCTCGCTTCAGCCGTTTTTCCACTCGGGTTTGCGCTTTTCAACAAAGGCCGCCACGCCTTCTTTTTGATCCTGGCTGCCCCACAGGTCCATAAAGGCATCGCGCTCGAACTTGAAGCCGCTGTTTAGCGAACGGTCGCGGGAGGACATGGTCAAGGCCTTGCAGATGCGCACGGAAGTGGGGCTCTGGCCCTCGACCTTGGCGGCCAGCTCCAGGGCTTTCTCCAGCGCCTTGCCGGTGGGCACCACTTCCTGCACCAGGCCGATTTCCGCGGCCTTGTCGGCCTTGACGTGCTCGCCCAGCAGAATCATGCGCTTGGCCCAACCCTCGCCGATCAGCCAGGGCAGATGCTGGGTGCCGAGGCCGCCGGGCAGCAGGCCGACGGTGCACTCGGGCAGGGCCATGCGGGCTTGCTCCTCGGCGATGCGGATGTCGCAGGCCAGGGCGCATTCCAGGCCGCCGCCCATGGCGTAGCCGGTGATCGCGGCAAAGGACACCCCCTGGTAGTTGGTCAGGGCCTCGAAAGCGGTGCCAAAGGCTTTGATAAAGTCGAAGGCGACACCGGTGTCGTCGTGGTTGAAGCGGGTCAGCTCGGCGCCGGCGCTAAAGAACTTTTCGCTCTCGCTGGCCAGAATCAGGGAGAAATTTTCCTTGTCGGCGTTGAGCTCGGCAATGGTTTGCTCAAGCGCGGCGAGGCTCTCGGGGGTCCAGGTGTTGGCCGGGGGATTGTTCATGGTGAGGATGGCCGTGCGGCCGCGTTTTTCGATTTTTAGTAGTTCGCTCATATTTGCTCCTTAAGCGTGTCTTGCAGGGAAACGCTGATTCTGATTAATGATCTGCCTTGCCATCGCGGTGTTAGAAAGCAGGCTCAAAACCCTTGTTTATTACACATAAACTCCGCTTTATTACCTGTTTTACCTGTTTTGCCTGGTACCGCCCGCCGCGCTTAAATGACTCACCGCTGCCCGGTTTATCGGATCAGGTCGGTGGCGCCGTCCTCAAGGATTCTGCGCGCGACGATTACCCGCATGATTTCGTTGGTGCCTTCCAGAATCTGGTGGACGCGGCTATCGCGCAGAAAGCGCTCGATGGGGTATTCGCGCAGGTAGCCGTAACCGCCGTGCAGTTGCAGGGCTTCGTTACAGACCTGAAAACCGATGTCGGTAGCCAGGCGCTTGGCCATGGCGCAATAAGTGGTTTTGTCGGGATCGTCGGCATCGAGTTTGCTGGCGGCCAGGCGCACCATCTGCCGGGCCGCCACCAGTTCGGTGACCATGTCCGCCAGTTTGAATTGCAGGGCCTGAAAACTGGCCACCGGCTTGCCGAACTGCTTGCGCTCCTGTACGTAGCGCTGGGCGTGTGTGAGGGTGGCCTGGGCCGCGCCCACCGAGCAGGTGGCGATGTTGATACGGCCGCCGTCGAGACCCTTCATGGCGATTTTGAAACCTTCACCCTCTTCGCCCAGCCGGTAGGCGGCGGGAACCCGTACGCCTTCAAACGTAATGGTGCGGGTGGGCTGGCTGTTCCAGCCCATTTTGCTTTCGTTTTTGCCGTAGCTGATACCGGGCAGGTCCGCCGGCACCGCAAAGGCGGTGATCCCCGCCGCGCCGGAGTCGGTGCTGCCGCTGCGGGTCATCAGCACCAGCACGTCGGTACTGCCGGCGCCGCTGATAAAGGACTTGCCGCCATCGATTACATAGTCATCACCATCGCGAACCGCCCGGGTGCGGATCGAGGCCGCATCGCTGCCGGCATTGGGCTCGGTCAGGCAGTAGGAGGCCAGTTTTTCGCCAGTCACCAGCGCGCCGCAATAGTCGTTATGCAGGGTTTCCGTGCCCCAGGTGCAGGCCATCCAGGTGGCCATGTTGTGGATCGAGATAAACGCGGCGGTGGAGGGGCAGACGGCGGCCAGCTCTTCGAGAATGATCGTGGCGTCGAGCCGGGACATACCCATACCGCCGATCTGTTTGCCATTAAGCGCTTCGGGGCTGTACATGCCACAAAAACCCATGGCCCCCGCCGCGGCGATCGTCTCGCGGGGAAAGATTTTTTCCTCATCCCAGCGGGCGGCGTGGGGCGCCATCTCGCCTTCGGCAAAAGCGCGGGCCGCATCCTGAAAGGCGCGCTGCTCCTGGCTGAGACTGAAGTCCATCGCCGCGCCCGCTTACTTCAGGTTGATGGACATATTGGGTCCCGTGGCGACGTCGTCTTCAAACCAGCGGGCGGTAATGGTTTTGGTTTCGGTGTAAAAACGCACCGCCTGTTTGCCGTAGGCGTGCAGGTCGCCGTGGAAGGAACCACGCCAGCCGGTAAAGGAGAAAAACGGCAGGGGCACCGGGATGGGTACGTTGATGCCCACCTGGCCCACCAGAATTTGGTGCTGGTATTTGCGCGCCGCGCCACCGGAGGCGGTAAAGATGGAGGTGCCGTTACCGCGGAAGTCCTCGTTGATCGCGGCAATGGCCTCATCCAGCGTATCCATGGTCAGCAGGCACAGCACCGGGCCGAAGACTTCTTCCTTATAGATGCTCATGTCACGGGTGACATCGGTGAAAATGGTGGGGCCGATCCAGTTGCCGTCCGGGTAGCCTGCCACCACGCAGTCGCTGCCATCGAGCAGGCAGGTGGCGCCTGCTGCCTTCGCGTCGGCAATCAGGCGAATAATTTTTTCCTTGGCCGCGCGGTTGGTTTGCGGGCCATAGGCCGCGCCCGTGTCGGACCAGACACCGGGGCGAATGGCCCTGGCGGCCTCGGCAATCTCCGGCGCCCACTGGGCGGCCTGACCCACCAGGATCACATTGGGAATGGCCATGCAGCGCTGCCCAGCGGCGCCAAAGGCGGAACCGATGATGTTGTTGATGACCTGACTTTTGTTGGCATCGGGCATCACCACCATGTGGTTGTTGGCGCCGGTCATGCACTGCATGCGCTTGAGGTTTTCGGTGCCCTTGCGGTAAATATGCTTGCCCACCGGCACCGAGCCGACAAAGGAACCGGCGCGAATATCCGGGTGCTCCAGCAGGTAGTCCACCTGGTGGGCGCCGCCGTGAATCACCTGCAATACGCCCCTGGGCGCGCCGGCTTCTTCAAACAACTCCACCAGACGGGTCGGCGTCAGCGGGTCGCGCTCGGAGGGCTTGAGAATGAAGGTGTTGCCGCAGGCGATGGCCAGGGGGAACATCCACAGCGGAATCATCGCCGGGAAATTGAAAGGCGTGATGCCCATGCACACACCGATGGGCTGAATATAGGAATAGGTGTCGATGCCACCGGCGACATTTTCCACGGTCTCGCCCATCATCAGGCTGGGAATATTGGCCGCGTGCTCGACCACTTCGATACCGCGCCAGACATCGCCCTTGGCGTCTTCAAAGGTTTTGCCCAGCTCCTGGCTGATAATCTCGGCCAGCTCGTCGTGGTGTTCTTTCAGGAGGTGCTGATAGCGCAGCATGATCCGCGCCCGCTGGGGGACGGGCACCTCCTTCCAGGACTGGAAGGTGGCCTTGGCCGAGGCGATGGCGCGCTCCATTTCCTCATCGGTGGCCGCCGGCACCTGGGACAGCAGTTCCTGGGTCGCCGGGTCCACCACGGGGATCAGCGTGGTGCTGGTGCTTTGCACCCACTCACCATCGATATACAGCGGCACGGTTTTGGGAAAGGCCATGGTCTACCTCATTGGTTGAATTTCGAAGGTCGCACTTACTCGCATCGGCTGCCATCGGGCGCCGGATCCACACTCAGGCCCTGATTGCCCGGGGGGGCGAATTGTGGCACTTTTCCGCGTGATATAAAAATCCGTATGCCCGGCATAGGCAGACCAACTTTCCATGCACAGGCGGCGCTTGACGCCCCCGGGGAAACACCCATGACTGAGTTATCCCTCAACGCCAAGGAGGCCGGTTCCGCGAAACTGGTTTATATCCTTTATCTGGTCAGCATCATTATCGGGCCGACCGGCATCGTAGGCCTGGTAATCGCTTATATCAATCGGGGCTCGGCACCCATCTGGCTGCAAAGCCATTACCAGTTTCAGATCAGAACCTTCTGGATAGGCATGCTGTACGGATTTATCGGGGCCTTACTGACGCAGGTGCTGGTGGGCTGGCTGGTTCTATTGTTTACACTGGTTTGGCTGGTGGTTCGCTGCGTGAAGGGTCTTCAGGCACTCGACCAGGAAGAGGCCATCAGCGATCCCACGGACTGGTTGTTTAGCTGACCATATGACAACCGCAATTTATAGTTAAATCGCACGGGAGAAATACACCGATGAAACTCGGCCTGGAAAATAAAACCGCGCTCGTGACTGGCAGCCATCGCGGCACCGGCGAAATTATCGCCAAAAGGCTGGCGGATGAAGGCGCGACGGTCATTGCCCACGGACTTGAAGCCCATAGCGCTGACCATGTCGCTGAGAGTTCAAACGTCGCCCATGCGGTATGGGGCGACATTCTCACCGATCAAGGCGCTGCCCAGGCAGTGGAGCAGGCGCTTGCCGCCACTGGCGGAGTCGATATCCTGATCAACAATTACGGTACCGCCGATGAACGCAGCTGGGCCGAGGCCAGCACCGAGGACTGGTTGCATATGTACCAGGTCAACGTGCTTTCCGCCGCCCGCATGATTCGGCTGCTCACACCACGGATGCGCGAGCGGGGCTGGGGGCGAATCATCCAGCTCGGCACGATCGGCTCGACCCAGCCCAACGCCCTGCGGCCGCACTATTACGCCGCCAAGGGCGCCCTGGCCAATATCGCCGTCGGCCTCGCCAAGGAACTGGCCGGCACGGGCATCACGGTAAACACGATCTCACCCGGCTATATCCGCACCCCGGAAGTGGAGGCCGCCTTTCGCGCCAAGGCCAAAAAAGAGGGCTGGCAGGACGATTGGGAAACCATTGAAAAACGCATCGTCGCCAGGCGTTTCCCCAACCCGGTGGGCAGAATCGCCACCCGCGAGGAGGTGGCCGACCTGGTGTGCTTTATTGCCAGCGAAAGAGCCGCTTTTATCAATGGCCAGAATATTCGTATCGATGGCGGTCATATCGACATCGTTCATTAACTCCACCCATCGACTGGCAATTGCAAACTCACCAAAAGCGCCCGTGATTGACGCGGCCGCCACCCTGAATTTATCGCGCCAGTGCTGACCTGCCGGAGCTGACCTGCCGGTGCTGACCAGGCAGCCTGAGTCGCATCCCAACCACGCGCCTGTTCCCCCCGAGTCCGAACGCGCCCGAGCCGTTCGGGTCGCCCCGCCTGTGCTATATTGCGGCGTCTTTTTTTGGATGATGGCTGATAATGGATTGGCAAGGGCCTTTCGCGGTCGCGCTGACACTCACCACGCTGGTGACACTGATTGCCACGCGCATCAGCCCCCATCTGGTCATGGCCGGGGCAATGGCCCTGCTCAGCATCAGCGGCGTACTCACCGCCAACGAGGCGCTGGCCGGATTCAGCAACCCCGGGCTGATTACCGTCGCGGCCATGTTCATCGTCGCCACCGGCATCCACGCCACGGGCGGCATCGACATGCTGGTTCAAAATCTGCTCGGACAACCCCGCTCCACCCGTCGCGCCCAGGTACGGTTGTGTGTGCCGGTGATGCTGCTCAGTGGCTTTCTCAACAATACCCCGGTGGTGGCGACGCTGATTCCCGCCGTCCGGGCCTGGGGTCGAAAACTGAACATAGCGCCCTCGAAACTGATGATCCCCTTGAGCTACTCGGCGATTCTCGGCGGCACCCTGACACTGATAGGCACCAGCACCAACCTGGTCGTCAACAGCCAGTACCAGCAACTGACCGGCGAGGCGGGCTTCCCGCTGTTCACGATCGGCTTGATCGGCCTGCCAGCCTGTATAGTCGGCCTCATTTTCATGGTCTGGTTTTTCCCCCGCTGGCTGCCCGATCGCGGTGATGAGGGCCTGTTTGGCGATGTTCGGGAGTTCACCCTGGAAGTCGCCGTCGCCCACGACGGCCCCCTGGTGGGCAAAACCGTCGAGGAAGCGGGCTTGCGCCAACTGGTGAAAATCTATCTGGTGGAAATTATCCGCGAGGACAGCGTCATCACGGCGGTGCCCTCGGAAGAACATCTTCACGGCGGCGACCGCCTGGTGTTTGCCGGCAATACCGAAGCCATCTCCGATCTTCTGCGGATCAAGGGCATTGTTCCCGCCAGTGAAAGCGAACGCCCGGCGCTCAGCCAGGAGCGGGAGGAACGCCGCCTGGTGGAAGCCGCCCTGTCTCCGCATTCCGACTGTGTCGGCCAGACCATCCGCGACTCCCGCTTTCGGGACCGCTACGGCGCGGTGATTCTGGCCGTCGCCCGGGGCGGCGAGCGGGTGTCCGGTAATCAGGGCACCATCCGCCTGCGCGCCGGGGATACCCTGTTGCTCGAAGCGCGCCCGGCCTTTGTCACTCGCCAGCGCTATAACAAGGATTTTCTGATCATCAATGATCTGGAGCAGGAGCAGCCGCGGCACCACCGCGCCTACCTGGCCTGGGGCATACTCCTGGCCGTGGTCGCCGCCGCCACCACGGAAATCATCAGCATGCTCAACGCCGCCCTGCTGGGCGCCGGGGCGATGCTGGCGACCGGCTGTTGTTCGCTTAATCAGGCCCAGAAAAGCCTGGACATGACCGTGCTTGTCACTATCGGTGCTTCCTTTGCCCTGGGCGCGGCCCTTGGCAAAACCGGGGTCGCCGCCCATATCGCCGACTTCATTATCAGGATGAGCGTCGGCGAGGCCTGGTTGGCGCTGCTGCTCGCCTACTTCGCGGTTTCAATGCTCACTGAAGTCATCAACAACAATGCCGCGGCCATACTCATGCTGCCGATAGTCCTTGAAATCAGTGCCCAGGCCGGCCTGCCCAATGAACCTTTTGTCTTTGCCGTGATGATGGCCGCGTCAGCCAGTTTTGCCACGCCCATCGGCTATCAGACCAACCTCATGGTTTTTGGTCCCGGGGGCTATCGTTCCAGCGATTTTATGCGGGTGGGTGCGCCCATGAATCTCGTCATAGGCGCGGTTTCCCTGCTGGTGATCACGACCATCTGGCCCTTGAGTTGAGGCCACGCCGGAGCGCCAATTTACCCCTTTCCGCACTACCGGACGGGGAAAATTTTTAGCTACAATTCCCGCCCTCATCAAGCTGCGGATTCACCATGGCTCAATACGTATACACCATGAATCGGGTCGGCAAGATCGTGCCGCCCAAACGCGAAATCCTGAAAGACATTTCCCTGTCTTTTTTTCCGGGCGCCAAGATCGGCGTGCTCGGGCTCAACGGTGCCGGCAAGTCCACCCTGCTGAAAATCATGGCCGGGGTAGACACCGATATTGTCGGGGAAGCCCGGCCCATGCCCGGCATCAAGGTCGGTTATCTGCCCCAGGAACCGCTACTGGATCCGGAAAAGGATGTGCGCGGCAATGTCGAGGACGGTGTGCGCGAAGCGCTCGACGCGCTCAAGGCGCTGGATGCCGTGTATGCCGCCTATGCCGAGCCCGACGCCGACTTCGACGCCCTGGCAAAAAAGCAGGGCCAGCTGGAAGACATCATTCAGGCCTGGGACGCGCATAACCTGGAACACACACTGGACGTGGCCGCCGACGCCCTGCGCCTGCCGCCCTGGGACGCCCGCATCGAGAATCTGTCCGGCGGTGAGAAACGGCGGGTGGCGCTGTGCCGTCTGCTGTTGTCCCGCCCCGACATGATTCTGCTGGATGAGCCCACCAACCACCTGGATGCCGAATCGGTGTACTGGCTCGAGCAGTTTCTGCATGATTTTGACGGCACCGTGGTCGCGGTGACCCACGACCGCTACTTCCTCGACAACGTCGCCGGCTGGATACTGGAACTGGATCGCGGCCACGGCATCCCCTACGAGGGCAACTACACAACCTGGCTGGAAACCAAGGAAAAGCGGCTGGCTCAGGAACAGCGGGAGGAAGCCGCCCACAGGAAAGCGATTCAGCAGGAACTCGAATGGGTACGTAAAAACCCCAGGGCGCGGCAGGCCAAGAACAAGGCCCGCCTGCAGCGCTTTGACGAGATGAACAGCAGGGAATTCCAGTCCCGCAACGAAACCAACGAAATCTATATCCCCCCGGGGCCGCGCCTGGGCGACAAGGTCATCGAGCTCGAACATGTCAGCAAGGGCTTCGGTGACCACCTGCTGATCGATGATCTGAGTCTGAGTATTCCCAAGGGCGCCATCGTCGGCATTGTCGGCGGCAATGGTGCCGGCAAATCCACGCTGTTTCGCATGATCGCGGGCTCCGAGCAGCCCGATGGCGGCAGCGTCAACCTGGGTGAAACCGTGAAACTGGCCTTTGTCGAACAGAGCCGGGAAAACCTGGCTAACGATAAAACCGTCTGGGAAGCCATTTCCGGTGGTCAGGACATTCTGCGTATCGGCGACTACGAGGTGAATTCCCGCTCCTATGTGGGGCGCTTCAACTTCAAGGGCAGCGACCAGCAGAAACGTGTTGGCGACCTGTCAGGCGGAGAACGCGGCCGTCTGCATCTGGCCAACACCCTGAAACAGGGCGCCAACGTGTTGTTGCTGGACGAACCCTCCAACGACCTGGACGTGGAAACCCTGCGCGCCCTGGAAGAAGCCATCCTCGCCTTCCCCGGTTGCGTGCTGGTGATCTCTCACGACCGCTGGTTCCTGGATCGGGTGGCGACCCATATTCTCGCCTTCGAGGGCAATAGCGAAGTGGTCTTCCACGAGGGCAATTTTACCGATTATCACGAGGACTTCGTCGCCCGCCAGGGCAATGACGCCCGGCCACACCGGATGAAATACAAGCCCCTCAAACATTGATCGGTCGAGGGGCAAGTGTAGGCACGGACGTAGCGATAAAGCCTTTGGCATTCGTGCAATCGAGCCGCCGCTAGCGTCCAGGCGCCTTGCCGGTGACGCCGGTTTTATCGCCCTGGACGCCTATTTACCGGGTATTGACACCTCACCGGGTATGGACGCCTCACACTGGGTATGGACGCCTCACCGGGTATGTCAGCGCGCGCTGAGTCCGGGCTGGGCCCGAGTAGCGCTAGCGCCGTAGCTTTCTGATCCAGACCTTGAGGTCCGCCGCGTTGCCCGCGGCCGCGGCCCAGCCCTGTTCGGCACTACGAACATCCGTGAAGATGCCATAGGAAAGCACGTGCCACCGCCTGCCATCTTTGTCGTACCGGCCGCGGGTGATATCCAGATGCATGAGTCGGTGTTGCTCCAGAAACCGCTCGGCTTCCTCGGCACTGGCAAAGGCTCCCAACTGGACGGTATAGCCACGACTGGATTCAGATTCGGGTTGCGTTTGGAGTCGCGCCGGGGGTTGGCCGGCGGACTGGGGCCGGGCACGCGGTTCGGATTCCGCTCGGGGTTCCTGGTCCTGCCGAGCGGCCCTGGCGAGCACCGCGTCGGCGACATCTTCTGACTCGGGCTGGTGCCCTGGGCTCACGTGTCCTTTGTCCCCTGTGGCCGGATCATCGCGGCGCGCGGCATACGCAGCATAAAGGTCATCGGCAAACGCTGGCTCGGGGACAGGGGTGGTATCGTCCCGTATATCAGGCGAAGGCACATCCGGTTTCTCGGTCGCCTCTACCGTGAAGCCGGGCAATTGCCCCTGCCACGTACGCTGGCGTAAATCCCCCACCAGAATCAGCTCGCGGGTCCTGGCGATACGCTGATGGTCGGGAGCTGCTTCAGCACTGGTATCGGCCGCGCTTTCACGTCCGGATTCGAGCAGAACCCGCTGCCGGCCATTGACCACCCGCACCGGCTCACAGGGCTCTCCGCGCTTGAGGCGAGCGTCATCGCAATGCCAGCCGATATAACCGGCGCTGCTCGCCTCGGTACCGGTCTTGGCCGCGCAGGCCACCAGTAAATTCACGGCAGACATAAGCAGACACAAGCGGAACGGACTCCCGGGGCTTATTCTCACTCGCGTGTTCCTGACTACTGGCGGTTTCGATTGAGCAATTTTACCAGGCGCTGGGGCAGTCCCGGGAGACACCGTTGGGCATCGTGCAAACCATCAACGAGGCGGTTAAATACCCAGGCTTAAATACCCAGGCTAGACAGCATGCTGGCAATTCGCCCGAGCATGGAAGCAAACCTCGGATGGTCTGCTTCCAGGCGCTCCACCTGCCGTTCCAGTTGGCGGACGAAGGTATGCCGGGCTTCGCGAGTCGGCTCGCCCCGCGCCATTTCAGGTGCAGTCAGGAGGGCGACGATATCCGTCAACAGATTGCCGACCAGGTCTCTGTCACCCGGGGTGAGGTCATGCAAGGCATGCAAGCGGGCTTGCGCCTGTTCGATATCCGCTTTGAGCTCCTCGCGGGACTGAAAGTTATCCTCGCTGGCCATAACACTCTCCCGTTGCTAATGTACGTCGTGCAGTATAAGCGCTTCCTGATTCCTGGAGGTGGATGAACGCAAGAGGAATTCGATTTCACCCAGGCGCTGAACGACTGTTCCATTTTCGTGCGCTATCAAGCACGAATGCACAATAACGGCACATATGTTGCTTAAAGCCACAACAACACCATAACACGGGCTGTTTTCTGGAGTTATTCGCACTTAATTGGTGCGTGAAATTAATAGTTTTTAATCCGAGCACCGTTTTGGCGCTTTTATTTCGACGGAAAGGGGGGACCATGTCTTATTTACCAAAGGGGCCGAGGCCTGTTATTGCAGCTATCACGCTGCTGTGCTTCCCGGTGTTTGCTCACGCCGAGAACCTGAATGGCGCCAATACCGCCTGGATTCTTACATCGACCGCGCTGGTACTGTTTATGACCATCCCGGGCCTGTCCCTGTTTTATGCCGGTCTGGTCCGCTCCAAGAACGTTCTGTCTGTGGTCATGCAATGTTTCGCCATCACTTGCGGCGCCTCCCTGGTGTGGGTGGTGGTCGGCTATAGCCTGGCCTTTACCGATGGCGGCGGCCTTAACGGCATCATCGGCGGCACCTCGCAGTTCATGTTTGCTACCCTCACCAGGGGCTCGCTGTCCGGCGATATTCCCGAAAGCGTGTTCGCCATGTTCCAGATGACCTTTGCCATCATCACCCCGGCGCTGATCGTGGGAGCGTTTGCCGAGCGGATGAAGTTTTCCACCATGCTCACTTTCAGCATGCTCTGGTTGCTGCTGGTGTATGTGCCCGTGACGCACTGGGTGTGGGGCGGCGGCTGGCTCGGCGCAATGGGCTTGCTGGACTTCGCCGGTGGCACCGTGGTGCACATCACCGCCGGGGTCGCGGCCCTGGTCGCGGCCCTGGTCATGGGTAACAGAAAGAATTTTGGAACTCAGGCCATGCCACCCCATAATCTCACGCTATCGGTTGCCGGCGCCGGCATGCTGTGGGTGGGCTGGTTCGGCTTCAACGCCGGCTCGGCGCTGGCAGCCAATGGCGATGCCGGCATGGCCATGCTGGTTACCCATATCTCCGCCGCCACCGGCTCGCTGGCGTGGATGCTGATGGAATGGGTGCGCCACGGCAAACCGTCGGTACTGGGTATCGTCACCGGCATGGTGGCGGGCCTGGGCACCATTACTCCCGCTTCCGGTTATGTCGGCCCCGGCGGGGCCCTGGTAATCGGCTTTACCGCCGGCGTTATCTGTTACTTCGCCACCCAGGCCATCAAGCAGAAATTCAAGATCGACGACTCCCTGGATGTATTCCCGGTGCACGGCGTCGGCGGCATGCTGGGTACTTTTCTGGCGGGGATCTTCGCCTCCAGCGAGCTCGGTGTGTTTAGCGGCCAGGGCTATGCCGAGGGAGTGAGCATGGGCCAGCAGGTCGGGGTGCAGATCATCGGCATTGTCGCCACCCTGGCCTACACCGCGGTAATCACCTTCATCCTGCTGAAGGCGCTGAATGCGCTTATGGGTCTGCGTGTCGATGATGAAACGGAAACCATGGGCCTGGACATTTCCCAGCACGACGAGCGTGGCTACGACCTCTGAGCATTCGGCGAGCCCGAGCTTACCCGCGCGGGCCTATGCGCGAACAAAAAACACCGGCCATCGGCCGGTGTTTTGATATCCGCCAGGTATTTTCGTCTAGGCCGCCAACGCCCGCCGCGCCTGAAAACGCTTCAGGTAGTACTCACCACCAAACAGCAGGGCTGAAAACAACAGGGTTGCCAACACGGTGTTATGAAAGAAAGGCAACGCCGCCGTGTAACAGGCCAACAGACCTGCCCAATTATTGGGGTACATCGCGCTGGCCCACCACACACCCGCGTTAGTCACCAGAAAAAACGCACCCGACCCTGCCAGCGCGCCGAGTGCCAGTACCGGCAAGCCCCTCTTTTCACCCAGCCAGCGGCCGATCAACACCACCAGAGCCATGCCCGGATAAACGAAAACCATGGTCTGATGAAAACCTATAAACAGGTCAGCCAATAGCATCGCCGCCAGCGGCGCCAGGTAGGCCAGTTTGCGATCGGCAAAGGCGGCACCGCCAAACAGAGCCAGAGCCACCACCGGGGAAAAGTTCGGCGGATGGGGCAGCAGGCGGGTCAGGGCGACGATGCCAACCAGTCCACACAGCATGCCGATAGATTGAATTTTCATACTGACTCTCCTGCATTAAGAAGTCCGAGTAGTTCGAGCCACACCGAATTCCGGCTGCCCCGGTGGGCGCTAAAAATCATAGCGCAGACCAAGGCTGAAATTGCGCTCCGGCGAAGGATAAAACGCCCGCGTCCCGAAAAAAGTCACCAGCTCGGTATATTCCTTGGCGGCTATGTTGTTCAAGCGCGCCTGTAAAGTCCAGCGACCACGCTGAAAGCGCCCCACCAGATTGATGACGCTATAGCCGCCGGTGGCGCCGGCGCTATTGGCCAGGTCCAGGGTCTGACCACCGGTATAGACCCATTCGCTGCCTAGCTCCAGATCACCACGGCGGTAGTTGAGCCGTAATTTGGCCAATTCCCGCGCCACATCGGGGATGCGCTTGTTTTCGTATGCACCATCGGTAAAACGGCCATCCAGGTAGGTGTATATGAAGCCGGCGGAGCAGTAGCCCCCTGCCCAGCAGGCTTGGTCCCCCTGCCAATCCAGCGCCAAAGTCACACCTCGACGTCGAGTATCATCGAAATTGGTGTTGGCGCCAAAAAAGCCCAGGGCCGGATCAAAGCCGATTTCATCCCGATTGTTCTGCTGGAACAGGGCCAAACGGCCATCGTACTGGCGCCACTTCAGGGCGCCGCCCAACTCCCACGCCACGCCTTTTTGCACATCCAGCAAATTGACAGCGCCAAAAAAATCGACATTTTCGTCGGCCAGCGGAAAGCGGAAGGTTTCATCCCGATTCAGATAAAGCCGCCAGGTGCCACCGCTCTGGAACCCTTCCGGCAACCATTCCGACAACCATTCGCCACCCTTGAAATCACCCCGCCAGACAGCGCCAAGCTGATGCACGGTCACCCCCTGCTGGTAATCCGCGAGCGGGCCAGCGGCAGTGGATTCAACCCTGGTTTCGAGGCGGGCGTGGCGAATCGCGCCCTGCAGGTAGAGCTGCTCGGTGAGCGTATACAGGACCTGGAGATACTCACTACGTTTACGATTCTCGTGGGCGCTGCCGCTAAAGCCGAAGCCGAAATCGATATCAAACGAGTAGTCCACCCGCTCGACATCCATGCCCAGCGTCAGGCGCCAGTCGCCCAGGGCCACGAGCAAACGCGGGTCAAAGCTCTTTACCCGGCGGCTTTGCAGGCTGATCGCATCGCCAAAACCGGAGCGGCTGGTGATGACTACATCTTCGTCGCGATCGCTGAAGCTGGCCAGTAACCGGATCGTGTCCGAGAACTCGTGCTCGACGCCCAGGCGCAATGTACGGTTGTCGGCGGCGTAATCGTTAAAACTGGAACCGGCCTGCCGACGATCGCCAGCAAGCGCCGCACCCGTCAGCGCACCGGTCAAGCGGGATTCGTTATCACTTAAGCGTGTCTCCAGAAAGACCTGTCCGCCACCAATATCACCGCGATAGCGATAGCCCAGACGACCGCTGTAGTTTTCATAATTCAGCGAGCTGTCATCCCGGTAGCCGTCGGCACGATCCACGTCGCCATGAAAACGGTAGAACCAGCCATCGCCGACCTCGCCACCATAATTCATGCCATAACTTTCCCGATCATAACTGGCGCGGCTGACGCGGAGCTGACCACCGGCCGGTGTCGGCGGGCGGGTGATAATATTGATCACGCCACCAACGGCCTGGTCGCCAAAAAGGGCGCCAGCGCCGCCTTCAAGTATCTCGATACGCTCGACGTCACTCAAACTCACCGCCGTTAGATCCTGACCGCCGAGATCGGAATTATTCAGTTTGCGGCCATCCACCAACACCAGCAGGTTGGCGGCACCGGCAAAGCCACGCAGACCCAGACGGGCATCGCGACCATTGCCCATGCTGTCCCTCACTTGCACCGGACCGTGGTTGCGCAACAGCGCCGCGACATCGGCATGACCGCTGCGCTCAATATCTTCACGGTCAATCACCGCGACATGATTAGCCACCCGGACCAGACTATAGGGTGAGCGGGTAGCGGTAACGACGATCTCCGTTTGCACGGACGGCTCGCCAACACCGGCTTCCGTGGCCTGCGCAACATTCGAACCGGCAATCATGAAAAGCGGAAGGGAGCATAAACTCACACGCCTTAAAAAGCGCGGAGGAGGGTAGGACTTGAAACTCATGGTAATTGCCTCTGTCAACAAACCACACACAGAAGCCGGTTGCGGATAATCACATGCTCACCTGACAACGCGGCTTCAACCTGGCGCGTTATCAGCACGGATCACCTGTTTCCATGACACGGCACAGCCCGGGGGATGGCCGGTGTTGAGAAGGCACAGCGACTCGCTCCAGCAGTTCACCCGACCACCGGTATGCAACGCTGCCATGGCAGGTCTCCTGGCTCCCGGGTCACTGAACCTGCTCGCCTTCCCATCACGAGGACAGTGGCTTATGAGTGGTTCTCGCCGGATACAGTTGCGGGGACAGCTTCAGTCAGCGCGGGGACATGGCACCCAGCGCGTTGAATTCCCTCCAGCCCTTTCGGGACCATGGCTGGCGGCATTTTACTCGCGGAGATTTGGCTGTCCAGTCAGGAGAACTGCGGCGATCGTTGCCGAAAACGTGGTTTGCCCTTCGAGAGAGCCGCGTCAGTCCTTGAAGAGCCTCAAAACAGCGCCTCCAGGGCCTCGGTGATCTTGCGCACCGGCACCACCTCCATGCCCGCGATTTTGCGCCGGGGGGCGTTGCCCGCCGGGACGATGGCCCGTTTGAAACCGTGCTTGGCGGCTTCGCGGATGCGTTCCTGGCCGTTGGGTACCGGGCGGATTTCCCCGGCCAGCCCGACTTCGCCAAAGGCAACCATATCATCGGGCAGGGCGCGGTCGCGGAAGCTGGAGATGACGGCCAGCAGTACGGCCAGATCGGCGCTGGTTTCCAGCACTTTGACGCCGCCGACCACATTTACGAAGACGTCCTGATCACCCACCATAATGCCACCGTGACGATGCAACACGGCCAGGAGCATGGCCAGGCGATTGTGCTCCATGCCGACGGTGACCCGGCGGGGATTACCCAGATGGCTGTCATCGACCAGGGCCTGGAGCTCCACCAATAGCGGCCGCGTGCCCTCCCAAACCACCATCACCACGCTGCCGGAGGCGACTTCGTCGCCGCGCTGAAGAAAAATCGATGACGGGTTGGCGACCTCTTTCAATCCTCTTTCAGTCATGGCAAAGACACCCAGCTCGTTAACCGCGCCGAAGCGGTTTTTATTGCCGCGCAGGGTGCGGAAACGGCTGTCACTCGAGCCTTCGAGCATCAGTGAACAGTCGATCATGTGCTCCAATACCTTTGGCCCGGCCAGAGAGCCCTCCTTGGTGACATGACCCACCAGCAGCAGCACGGTGCCCGTCTGCTTGGCCAGGCGCACCAGCAGGGCGGCGCTTTCCCTCACCTGCGAGACACTGCCGGGGGCCGAGCCGATGTCCTCGCAGTGCATGACCTGAATGGAATCGACTACCAGAATCCTGGGCCGGCTGGTTTCCGCCGCCGCGCAGATGCGCTCGACCGAGGTCTCGGCGAGGATGCCGAGCCGGTCCGTGGGCAGCTCCAGCCGACGCGCGCGCATGGCCACCTGCTGGGGCGATTCCTCGCCGGTGACGTAGAGCGCCGGAAATTGCGCGGCGAGCGCGCACAGGGTCTGCAGCAGCAGGGTGCTTTTGCCGGCGCCGGGTTCGCCGCCGATCAGGATGCAGGAGCCCGGCACCAGCCCGCCGCCAAGCACCAGATCCAGTTCGCCGGTGCCGGTGGCGATGCGGGGCACTTCGTCAACATCGATTTCCGAGAGCAGTCGAATTTCACTGCCCCCGACTCCGGCATAACCGCCGCGCCGGCTCGTACCGCCACCGGAGGTGCTGCCCAGGCGGACTTCCGCGAGGCAATTCCACTCCCCGCACTCGGCGCACTGTCCCTGCCACTTGGAGTAATCGGCGCCGCACTGTCGACAGACAAAAGCCGATACATTTTTTTTTGCCACGCCCTGCTAGCCTCTACGATTGTCCAGCGACCTACTCCGCCGCGCACCCCGCGACCCAAACCGCGCCCAAACCCCGCGAGCGCATCCTAACCCGGCGCGACGGGTGTCTCAACGCCGCCAAAAAACGAAATCCGGGAAATATTCACGGATCACCGGGACAGAGTATCCTGCTGTCGGAATGAATCTGCTAGAGTGTTGCCATGTCCCTGATTCCCGACAAACCCCTGCTCTTTTTTCCGCAACTGGCGGCGACCCTTGGGCTGGAGGGCGCGGTGATGATCCAGACGCTGAAGGAACTGATCGAGCGGGACGCCGGCCACCCTAACAGTGACATCGTCGATGGCTACCTGTGGACCGAGATAAGCGGGCAAAACCTGGCCCGTCAGTTGCCGTTCTGGACGGAGGCTGACATCGCTCGCATCATCCGGCAACTGCACGAACTGGGCATTCTGCTCGCCGAAGACTTACCCTGTACCACAGCGCGATCAATGCGACTGGCCATCAATGAACGGGTTGCCCCAGGGAGCGCCACGGCCAGCCCGCGGCCCGCCAGTGGCATTACGCCAAATACCGTCTCCGCCCATCGCCACGCTCAAGTGTCCCCGAGGCCCGATCGTAACGAGGAGTCAGTCGCACCACCCCCGGTGCACACTTTCACAACCATCGCTCAGCCCCTGCCCCGGCAGTGGCAGCCGGATAATGACCTGCTGGCGCAACTGGCCCAATACGGCATTCCCCGGAGTTTCACCCTTGAGCAGGTCGGTGAGTTCGTCACTTACTGGACCGAGCGTAACGAAACCCGCCACAGCTGGGGTGCGCGGTTTCTCAAACACGTGATTCGCCAGTGGCGGGAGCAGGAATCGCGGGACTACCGCCTCAGCCAGGAAAGCGTGATGACCATGGACTGGCGACCCTCTCTCGAGGCCATGGAAATCCTCACCGTGCAGGCGGGTATCAATAACAACTTCGTGGACGACGCCATCGCCGAATTTATTCTTTACTGGCGTGAGCGAGGCATCAGTTCGGATTCCTGGAATTCGCGCTTCATACAGCATGTCAAACGTCAGTGGGCGCGCTTTACCAACACCCTCAAGCACGATCAGGAGCCCCGGCCCATCAGCCCGGACTGGCAACCCGATGCCGAAGTATTCGATATACTGCACATGGCCAATATCGACAGACGCTTTGCCGAGGAACTGATCCCGGAATTCATTCTTTACTGGCGCGACAATGGCCAGGCCCTGAGCACCTGGAACACAAAGTTCCTACAATACGTCAAACGCCAGTGGGCCAGCCTGGCTCGGTCCGACAGCGCTGGCGATAACCCGTCCCGATATCCGATCAGTCACCATGGAACACAGCAAAAATCTCGTCGACCAGGCAGTACAAGAAATCGTGACATCGCCGCGGAACTCAACGACCGCAGCTGGGCGGTCTGAACCCGCGCCGGTAGACAAACCCGAGACCGCGCCCGAGCTGATCGACGCCATCACCCAGATTTTTGCGCTGTTTCGTATCAACTATCACAATCAGTATTACAGCGCCTTCAATGACGTTGAACTCCTTAACCAGGCCAAGCGCCTGTGGCTGGATTCCCTGCGCCATTATTCGGTGGAATGCCTGTTCAAGGCCGCGCGCCAGGTCATCGAACACTCCGAGTACCTGCCAACCCTGCATAAAATGCTACAGGCCTGTAACGAACAGGAAGATGAGACCGGCCTGCCCACTAGCCAGAGAGCGTATCGGGAGGCCTGCCTGGCGCCCCATCCCAAGATCCGGCAGGACTGGTCGCACCCGGCGGTGTATCTCGCCGGTGTCGCCACTGGCTGGTATGAGCTGGAAAACCAGGCCGAATACCTGAGCTGGCCGGTCTATAAAACCCATTATGAACACTATCGGCACAGGGCGCTGCGCGGAGAACCGCTTGAAATACCACAAACCCAGGCCCTGCCCACGCCGGGTCAAAGCAGCCTAAGCAAGGCAGAGCGTCTGAAAACATTGAGAAAAATCCGGGCCGAGCTGGGTCTGTAAGCCGTAACAACATCAGCTAGCAGCCTTTACCCGGCTCTCACGCTCCGCGCTCCGTGGTGCCAGGTTGATTCGGACTAAAATCTTGTCAATGAAACAGGGGATACACAATGAACGCGAACGCACAAATTGCACTGGTTACCGGTGGCGCCCGTGGCATAGGCGAAGCCATCTGCCGGGTGCTGGCGGCAGCCGGCCACACCGTAATCGTCACCGATATCAATACCGGTAGCGCCGAGGCACTGGCTGCGGAGCTCCAGGGCCATGCCTACGAAATGGACGTGACCCGTCCGCAATCAGTCGATGCCGCCTGCGAGAAAATAAACCGGGAGCTAGGCGCCCCCACCATTGTGGTAAACAACGCCGGCTGGGATAACCTGATGCCCTTTCTGGAAACCGACGAGGAATTTCAGAACAAGGTCATAGCCATCAATTACACCGGCCCGGTCAGAGTCTGTCGCGCGTTCCTGCCGGGCATGATCGCGGCCGGTGGCGGGCGGATCATCAATATTGCTTCCGACGCCGGACGTATCGGTTCGGCCCTGGAAGCCATATATTCAGGCACCAAGGGCGGGCTGATCGCCTTTTCCAAAACCCTGGCGCGGGAGTTCGCCCGCAACCAGATTACCGTCAACTGTGTCTGTCCGGGTGTTACCAATACACCGCTGATCAAGGAAATTACCGCCACTAACCCCCTGGCCAGTCGCGGTATTGCCTCCCTTGAACGCAGCATCCCCCTGGGCCGCATCGGCCAGCCCGAGGATATCGCCAATGCCGTCGCCTATCTGGCATCGGCAGGCGCGGCTTACGTTACCGGCCAGACCCTGTCGGTTAGTGGCGGCATATCGATGGCGGGTTAACACCGGACCATCGCGACCGAAGTTTGAGCATGTCAGGGGGATTTTAGGTGCCGGGCGCGGCAATTGGCGGGACAGTGGACAACAGCGTTACCCTTCGACCGGGATGTCAAGTGGGCTAGTCCCAGAACCGCCACCACTTGCGGCTGTGTTCTTCACGCATTTGCTGACCGTGTTCGGAGCCTTTATCAAGCTCTTTCTGCTCCTGTTCCATTTTCCGCTCCTGCTGTTTTGCCAGGCCCGAGGCATCACTGTCGTCACGGTGCTCCTGCTGGCGCTCCTGCATGCGCTTGTGCATCTCGGCACGTTCCCACTGGTCGCCGTCGGGATAATGCTCGCGTCTTTTTTCGCGCATCTGATCCTGATGCTCGTCCTTGGATTTGCTCATGGCTTGTTCGGGTTTGTTACCCTTGCCGTCAGCGCCCCTATCCTCGGGTTTGGCCCAGGCATCCGGTCCAGTGATAGTTGCAATGACAGCCAGAAAAAATACGCCGGCAATTAGTTTATTTTTCATTGCTAATCTCCTGTGCATGGCTATTCAGTTGTTGACTTGATGGAGATGTACATCGCGCTGAGGAAAGGGAATGGAAATACCTTCCCGATCAAAACGTTTCTTGATGTTTTCCGTCAGGTCGAAATAAACACCCCAGTAATCGGCCGTCCTGACCCAGGGCCGAACGACGAAATTGACGCTGTTATCGGCCAGTTCGAGCACCGCAATAGTAGGCGCGGGATCCGGCAAAACGCGTTCATCACTGTTGACCACTTCGGTCATGACACGTTTGGCTTTGTCAATGTCGTCTTTGTAGCCGATCCCGAACACGAGATCGACGCGGCGGGTATCCTTGGCCGAATAATTGGTAATGACACCACCCAGCACTTCCGAGTTGGGCACGATGACTTTTTTGTTATCCCCGGTTTTCAGTTCGGTGGTAAAAATCATGATGCTTTCGACTATACCCGAAGTCCCGGCCACCTCGACAAAGTCACCGATACGAAAGGGACGAAAGATGATGATCAATACACCGGCGGCAAAATTTGACAGCGAACCCTGCATGGCCAGGCCGATGGCCAGGCCGGCGGCGCCGACGACCGCCACGAACGATGCGGTTTGGATGCCGATCTGGCCAAGTGCCGCGATAATGACAAAGACAAGAAGAGCATAATAGGCGAGATTCGAGGAGAAATTGACCAGCGCCGGATCAACTTGCCTGGCCGTCATCACTCGCCTGCAACCATTACCCACCTTGCGAGCAAGCCAGCGGCCGATGAAAAAAATGAGGATGGCGACAATCAATTTGACGCCGTAAGGAATGATTCGCGCCGCTATTTCTTCCAGTGTCATTTACAACTTCCTCCTGTTTTATCTATCGTCAAGGCGGCCCGGGCGCTTCGTTGAAGGCCTGTCAACCAAAGGCCATAATAGCCATGCAGTAGACATGTGCAATAACAACAACGAAACACACAACATCTGATCAACATCGGGAGACTGCAATGTTCAAGGAGTTCAAGGAGTTCGCCGTCAGAGGTAATGTCGTCGATATGGCGGTGGGGATCATCATCGGTGGCGCTTTTGGCACGATCGTTAAAAGCCTGGTTTCCGATGTAATCATGCCACCCGTTGGTTTACTTCTCGGGGGTGTGGATTTTTCCAATCTGTTCCTGCTGCTCAAGGCGGATGCAGGCGCCAGTTTTGCCGCGCTGGCCGATGCACAAGCCGCGGGGGCCGTGACAATCAACTATGGGTTATTTATCAACAATGTGATCAGCTTCATCATCGTCGCGTTTGCGGTTTTTCTGCTGATCAAAGTCGTTAATGCCGCCAAACGGCAAGAGGACGCGCATCCGGCGGAGCCCACCACAAAAGACTGTAGCGCCTGTTGCACCAGTATCCCCATAAAGGCCACCCGTTGCCCGAATTGCACTTCAGAGATCGCTGCCTGACAACGCTATAAATAACACGACTGCAAGCAAAAAGCCCCCGCTGTCACCACCGGGGGCTTCTTTTGTGCTTCGGATATCAGGCTACTTCAAACAGACCCGCGGCGCCCATGCCACCACCGACACACATGGTGATCACCACGTATTTCTCGCCACGGCGCTTACCTTCGCGCAGGGCGTGGCCGATCATGCGGGCGCCACTCATGCCGTAGGGGTGGCCGATGGCGATGGCGCCACCGTTGACATTGAGTTTTTCGTTGTCAATACCCAGCTGGTCACGGCAATAAATCACCTGTACCGCGAAGGCTTCATTCAACTCCCAAACACCGATGTCATCGATACCAAGACCGTGCTGCTTGAGCAGTTTGGGAATCGCGAAGACCGGACCGATACCCATTTCATCGGGCTCGCAACCGGCGACGGCAATGCCCCGGTAAATGCCCAGAGGCTGGAGGTTACGCTGCTCGGCCAGCTTTGCATCCATCAGCACACAGGCCGCCGCGCCATCGGAAAGCTGGCTGGCGTTACCAGCGGTGATGCAGCCGCCTTCAAACACCGGCTTCAGGGATCGCAGGCCTTCAAGGGTGGTGCTGGGGCGGTTGCCTTCGTCCAGCTTCAGGGTTTTTTCTTCCAGGGCCTCCTTGCCAGAGGCTTTGTCGACATGCTTCATCATCGCCGTCACTTCGACGATTTCATCCTCGAACAGCCCCGCGTCCTGGGCCGCCGCGGTGCGCTGCTGGGACTGGAAGCCATACTCGTCCTGAACATCGCGACCTATGTTGTAACGCTTGGCCACCACCTCGGCGGTCTGCAGCATGGCCATATATATATCTTTGTGCTTTTTGATCAGGTTGGGGTCCTGGGCGCGAAAACCATTTTGATGTTCGTTTTGCACCAGGCTGATATGCTCCACCCCGCCACCGATGGCGATATCCATGCCATCGTGGATAATCTGCTTGGCGGCGGTAGCCACGGACATCAGGCCGGAGGAACACTGGCGATCCATGGTCATGCCGCTGACCGTCACCGGGCAGCCCGCGGCCAGGGCGGTCAAACGACCGATGTTATAACCGGTAGTACCCTGACCCAGGGCGCAACCCATGATGACGTCTTCCACTTCCGCCGGATCAACTCCGGCGCGCTCCATGGCGGCCTTGACGGCGATACCGGCCATGGTCGGACCTTCGGTATCGTTAAACAAGCCCCGATAGGCCTTGCCAATGGGCGTTCTTGCCGATGAAACTACAACTGCTTCTCTCATGATTGTTCTCCTCTCTTCTCTTATCGATTAGCTATTAGCTATTAGCCTATTAGCCTATTAGCGATTAGCGGTACGCCGCGACGGGGCCAGTCAGCCCTTTTGATCCATATCAGCCAGGGCCGCCTTGATAAATTTCTCGGTTTGCTTGAGGGCGGCGGTCAGGCGTTCCTCGCCGGTGGTATCATCCAGCGCTGCCCAGTTTTCCAACACCCCCTCGGGAGTCTGTTGATCCCGGGTCAGATAGATACCTCTGGTTTCGTAGAGATGCGAGGCCGAATAACCACCCGCGCCGGCACACAGGACAAACTTATTGGGCGCGTCCTCCGAACACAGCGCCAGAACACCGGCGCTGACCGGCTCCGGACGCAGCGTGCCGCCGGCGCGGGGATCGGGAATGATATCCTCGGTCATGCGCGTCAGTGCCGCCGGCGCCAGGGAATTAACACGAACGTTGTACTTCTCCCCTTCCTGGGCAAGGCTGTTCATCAGGCCGACAACGCCCAGTTTCGCGGCACTGTAGTTGGACTGGCCGAAGTTGCCGTATAAGCCGCTGGACGAGGACACCATGACGATGCGGCCATAGTTCTGTTCCTTCATGATGTCCCAGACGGCCTTGGTGCAGTAGGCCGCGCCCATCAGGTGGACGTCGATCACCAACCTGAAATCGTCCATGGACATTTTGGAAAAGGATTTGTCGCGCAGGATACCGGCATTGTTCACCAGGATATCCACGCGTCCCCAGGCATCCATGGCTTCTTTCACCATGGCCTGGACTTCGTCAAAATTGGCGACGTTGGCGCCATTGGCGATGGCGTCACCGCCGGCGGCCGTGATTTCATCAACCACCGCGCGGGCGGCTTCGCTGGACTTACCGGTGCCATCCCGGGCGCCACCCAGGTCATTGACCACCACTTTGGCGCCACGGGCGGCGAAGGCAAGCGCGTGGGAACGGCCCAGACCGTTGCCAGCACCGGTGACGATGGCGACCTTTCCATCAAATCGAACTGTCATGATTCAACTCCAGTTTTCCGTTATTAGGGCTGTTCTTGCGAGTATTTCCGACCAGCGCGGCAGTCAAGCGTTGCCGCGAAACTCACCCTGTTCAGCCAGTAAAGACCATGGTCAGGGTTTCCGCGATCAGCGCCGGCTTGTCAAACCCCTGGATATCGACGGTAACCTCCAGCTTGAACAGATACTGCCCGGGGTTTTTCTCGGTCGCCTCGACCAGCTTGGCGCGCGCCCGGACCTTGGAGCCGGCGGGCACCGGCTGCAGAAAACGCAGCTTGTCGAGGCCGTAGTTAACCCCCATGGTGCGGTTGGGCACATCGACGCCGACGCCGCCATACTGCATGAAATAAGCCAGTAGCGAGAGGGTCAGGTAACCGTGGGCGATGGTGCCGCCAAAGGGGGTGTCCTTGGCCCGCTCGGGGTCGACATGAATAAACTGATGATCCTTGGTGACATCGGCAAAGTCGTTGATGCGTTGTTGATCAATTTCAAACCAGTCCGAGGTGCCACAGTCCTTCCCGACATTGGACTGCAGATCACTGGTATCAATTTTAAGTGACATATTCGCTGTTCTCCCGTTTAAACATTCTATGCAAAGGTTGAAATCAGGCTGAGTGAGGATCGCCAGACGCTCAATAGCCCTGGAGCGCGGCAAAGCGCCCCTGGTGAAAACGCTGATCGCCAAACAGCTGCTCAGCCACCCGCGCCCGCTTCATGAAAAAGCCGATTTCCAACTCGTCGGTCATGCCGATACCACCGTGTAGTTGCACGGCCTCGTTGGTGGCCAAAGTCGCCACCTCACTCACCTTGGCCTTGGCCAGACTGACGAGCAGTGGCAGCTTATCGTTATCGTTTTCGTCGAGGGCCTGCAGGGCCTTGATGACCACGGATTTGGCCAGTTCGATTTCGCTGAACAGGTGTGCTGCCCGATGCTGCAAACCCTGATAGGAACCGATCAATGCCCCATACTGACGCCGCTCTTTCATGTATTGCACGGTGCGCTCGAATACCTCCTGGGCGATGCCGAGCAGCTCGGCGGCAAGGTGGACATTGCCGATATCAAGTACCTGTTGCAAAACAGCCAAACCCTGATCCACCGGCCCCAGGCAGTTTTGCACACCTAACGCAACATCCTGAAAACGGACAAAAGCCGAATTGATGCTGTCAGCCATGATCACCCGCTCAACCTCCAGGCCACTTGCTTCGGCATCGACTAAAAACAGGCTGATACCAAGCTCGTCACCCTCAGCGCCGCTGGTGCGCGCCGAGACAATCAGTTTATCCGCCACATGGCCGTCGATGACAAACTGCTTTTCACCACTGAGGCGATAGCCGTCGCCCGTGTTGTCGGCCCGCACCCCGGTATGCGTGGGTCGGTGGCGTGAACCACTCTCCACCGCCAGCGCGGTGACCAACTCGCCCTTTACAATCGCCGGCAAGAGCGCGGTTTTTTGTTCATCGCTCGCGGCCAGGGAAATCAGCGACACGCCCAGAATAGCCGTGGAAAGTAGGGGCGATGCCGTCAAGGTGCGACCGTTTTCCTCCATCACCTGCCCCATGCCCACATGACCGAATTGCAGGCCGCCATGGGTTTCCGCCACCAGAATGCCGGACCAGCCCATGTCCGCCATCCGCTGCCAGAGTTCCCTGGAATAACCGGTGGGATCTCGCTCATCACGCAGCGCGCGCAGCGCCGCGACCGGGGCGGTTTCCTGAAGGAAGCCCCTCGCCGACTCCTTGAGCATTTGCTGCTCTTCGTTCAATACCAATGCCATGTGTTATTTTTACCCTTGCCCCGTTACCCGTTCGCGTGCCCGCTGGTCAGAGGGATCAGCCGATTATTTTTCACCCAACCCGAGAATCCGCTTGCTGATGATATTCAGCTGAATCTCCGAGGTGCCCCCTTCGATGCTGTTACCCTTGGTGCGCAACCATTGGCTGGCCATCTGTCCATCCTTGAAGGCTTCCCCCTCCCAGGCCAGGGATCGCGTGCCATAAATACCGAGCAGGAGTTCGTGACGGCGCTTGTTATTTTCGGTGCCCGCGTACTTGAGCATGGATGAAGCCGCGCCCGTACCCTGGCCCGCCTTGGCCTCGTCACCGATACGCTCGGCGGTCAGTTGAAAGGCCATGTCATCCATGGTCCAGCGGGTGATATCAGTGCGCAGGGCGCTGTCGGCGAGAATGCCGTTTTCCAGCCCGACCTGTTCCACCGCCTGCTCGTGAAGCGACTTCACGATGGCCGTGGATTGTCCCATATTGCCGATCATTTCCCGCTCGTGGGTGAGCAGATAAGTGGCCAGTTCCCAACCCTTGTTGACTTCACCGACCAACTGATCTTTTTCCGCGCGGACCTGGTCCAGGAAAGTCTCGCAAAAAGGGGATTTACCGGAAATCAGCCGGATCGGTTTGACGGTGACACCGGGCTGGTTCATGTCAAACAGCACCAGGCTGATACCGGCATGCTTGGCAGCCTGGGGATCGGTGCGCACCAGGCAGAACATCCAGTCGGCAAGGTTGGCATAGCTGGTCCACACTTTCTGACCATTGATCAGATAATGGTCGCCCTTGTCTTCGGCGCGGGTTTGCAGACCGGCCAGGTCGGAGCCGTAGTTGGGTTCACTGTAGCCCTGACACCACCAGATTTTCCCGCTGACGATATTGGGAATATGCTGGCGCTTCTGCGCCTCGGTCCCATATTTCAGGAGCGCCGGGCCGATCATGGACAGGCCCATGCTGAACAGGGGCACTCGGGCGCCGATACGGGCCATTTCCTGATTAAGAATTTTTGCTTCCTCGCGGCTCAAACCACCCCCGCCATACTCGGTGGGCCACTCCGGCGCGGTCCAGCCCCGCTCGGCCATCACTTCCAGCCACTGTTTTTGCTCGGGGTTGGTGAAACGCCATTTGGTGCCACCCCAGCAGGTATCCTCGAAGTCTTCGGCCGGCAGGCGCTGACTGGGGGGGCAATTGGCCTCCAGCCAGGCGCGGGTCTCGGTTCTGAAGGTTTCCAAATCCGCCATTAAGCTTCCTCTTGAGCTGATATTTTTTGCGCTGGCATTTTTTGACGTTATTACTTTGACGTTATTACCCTCTCCGAGCGCAATGAAGCAGTAGGGCGAACGTCCGCGCCGCCCGCGGAGAGCTGGCAATCAAGCTGCTGCAAATAGCCGGGCAACTATAAAGGATGGTACTGGAGCGGTAAACCGGCGATTATCGACCCATGGGTCCAGGCTCGGAAGACAAGGGAAGTTCGCTTTTCAGCACGCCCGGCGGTGCCGGCCTAGACGCCAACTTCGATTCGGTCGACCTTCTGAAAGCCCCTTGGCAATTTGTTGCCGCGCCTGCCGCGCTCACCACGGTAGTGCTCCAGATCAGGCCGCTTGAGCACATGGTGTCGTTTGCCGGAGTGGATAGTCAGTGTTTGATCTTCGCCCACCACGACCACGGCCGCCATCCACTCCTCCCGGGCCTGCAAACGGCTGCTGGGGATATTGATGATTTTATTGCCCTTGCCCCGCGCCAGTTCCGGCAGATCGACGGCGGGGAAGGCCAGCATGCGCCCTTCACTGCTGACCGCCACCACCAGCGCGTTTTCGAGGTCCCGAAGCAGTAGCACCGGCGCCAGCACCTTAGCGCCCTTGGGGATACTGATGGCGGCTTTGCCGGCGCGGTTCTTGGTGTATAAATCCGATAACTTGGCGATAAATCCGTAACCGGCATCGGTCGCCATCAACACCCGCTGATCGTCACCACCGGCCAACAGGCCGCAAAAGCTCGCCCCGGAGGGTGGATTCAAGCGTCCGGTCACCGGCTCCCCCTGGCCCCGCGCCGAAGGCAGGGTGTGAGCCGGGAGGGCATAGCTGCGGCCACTGGAATCGAGCAGGATGAGCTGCTGATTGCCGCGCACCGGCACGGCCGCCAGGAAATCGTCCCCGGATTTGTAGCTCAGCGCGGCGGCGTCGATATCATGACCCCTGGCCGCGCGAATCCAGCCTTTTTGCGAGAGCACCACGGTGAGTGCCTCGGTGGTCATCAGGTCGGCTTCGCTGTAGGCCTTGGCTTCTTGCCGTTGCACCAGGGGCGAGCGCCGCGCATCGCCGTACTCCTCGGCGATACTCTCCAGTTCCTTGCGCACCAGGGTTTGCAAGCGCTGTTTCGAGCCGAGGATTTTCCGCAACTCATCGCGCTCGGCACTCAGCTGGTCCTGCTCGCCGCGAATTTTCATCTCTTCGAGCCTGGCCAACTGGCGCAAGCGCAAATTCAAAATGGCCTCGGCCTGAATATCGCTCAAGCCAAAACGCCTGATCAATTCCGCTTTCGCTTCGTCCTCGTTGCGGATAATGGCGATGACCTCGTCGATATTGAGAAACGCGATCAACAGGCCATCGAGAATGTGCAGCCGCGCCAGCACCTGCTCCAGGCGATACTCCAGCCGCCGCCGCACCGTCGCCTTGCGAAACTCCAGCCACTCGCCGAGTATCCGGTTCAGCGGTTTGACGCCCGGGCGCCCATCCATGCCGATGATATTGAGGTTGACCCGCACCGAGCGTTCCAGATCGGTGCTGGCGAACAGGTGACTCATCAAACCTTCGCAGTCAACCCGGTTGGAGCGCGGCACAATCACCAGGCGGGTTGGATTCTCGTGATCGGACTCGTCCCGCAGATCCGCCACCATGGGTAGCTTTTTCACCAGCATCTGGGCGGCAATCTGCTCCAGCACCCGCGCCGGAGAAGCCTGATGCGGCAGGGCGGTAATCACAATATCACCGTCTTCCCGGAGCCAGCGGGCGCGCATGCGCACCGAGCCCCGGCCCGTGGTATAGGCCGCCCGCAACTCATCGGGCGTGGAAATAACCTCCGCCTCGGTAGGAAAGTCAGGACCCGGTATCAGGGCCATCAAGTCTTCGACACTGGCCTGGGGCTGGTCGAGCAGGTGTACACAGGCCGCAATCACCTCCCGCAAATTATGGGGCGGGATATCGGTCGCCATACCGACGGCAATACCCGTGGTGCCGTTGAGCAGGACATGGGGCACCTGCGCCGGAAGCATGCTGGGTTCGAGTTGGGAGCCATCGAAATTGTCCTGCCAATCGACCGTGCCCTGGCCCAGTTCCGTCAACAGCAGATTGGCAAAGGGCGTCAGGCGCGACTCGGTGTAGCGCATGGCGGCGAAGGACTTGGGATCGTCCGGCGAGCCCCAGTTGCCCTGGCCGTCCACCAGCGGATAGCGATAGGAAAAATCCTGGGCCATCAGCACCATCGCCTCATAGGCGGCGCTATCACCATGGGGGTGAAACTTGCCGATCACATCACCCACCGTGCGCGCCGACTTTTTGTGCTTGGCCGGCGCCCTCAGGCCGAGCTCGCTCATGGCGTAAATGATGCGCCGCTGCACCGGCTTGAGGCCATCGCTGATATGGGGCAGGGCGCGATCCAGGATCACGTACATGGAGTAATCGAGATAGGCTTTTTCCGCGTAGTCGCTTAGCGGCTTGCTCTCTTCGGCGTCCTCGATCGAGGTCAACTCAGACATACTCGCTCACTCGTTCACTCGTTCATTTAAAGACCCGCGCCAGGCGTTGCAGATCTAGCCGACATCGGCCAGGTTGCCCTTTTGTTCCAGCCAGTGCTTGCGATCAGCGGCGCGTTTTTTGGCCAGCAGCATATCGAATATCTGCAGGGTCTGATCGCCGGCATCGATGGTCAGGCGCACCAGTCGGCGTGTGTCGGGGTTCATGGTGGTATCGCGCAGCTGCAGGGGATTCATCTCACCCAGTCCCTTAAAGCGGGTAATCTGAACCTTGCCACTGATTTTTTCCGCCTCGATGCGGTCCAGCAACCCCTGCTTTTCCGCCTCATCCAGGGCATAGAACACCTCCTTCCCGACATCGATACGAAACAGGGGCGGCATCGCCACGTAGACGTGGCCCGCCGCCACCAGGGGTCGGAAGTGGCGGACGAACAGGGCGCAGATCAGCGTGGCGATATGGGCGCCGTCGGAATCGGCATCGGCGAGGATGCAGACCTTGTGGTAGCGCAGGCCGCCGAGGTCATCGCTACCCGGATCGATACCCAGGGCGACGGAAATATCGTGCACTTCCTGGGACGCCAGGATTTCCTGGCTATCCACCTCCCAGGTGTTAAGGATCTTGCCGCGCAGGGGCATGATGGCCTGAAACTCGCGGCTGCGGGCCTGCTTGGCCGATCCTCCGGCGGAATCTCCTTCCACCAGAAACAACTCGGACATTTCGGGTTCGTCGGAGGCACAGTCGGCCAGCTTACCCGGCAGGGCGGGACCACTGGTGATTTTTTTGCGCTCTACTTTTCTGTTGGCGCGGATGCGCCGCTGGGCGCTGGCAATACACAGTTCCGCCAGCTGTTCCGCCTCACCCGTATGCTGGTTGAGCCACAGACTAAAGGCATCCTTGACCACACCCGAGATAAAAGCGGCCGCCTCGCGGGAGGACAGGCGTTCCTTGGTCTGACCGGAAAACTGGGGGTCGGCCAGTTTCGAGGAAAGGACAAAGCAACAGCGCTCCCAGATATCATCCGGTGCCAGTTTGACACCCCGGGGCACCAGCTTTCTAAACTCGCAAAACTCCCGCATGGCTTCGAGCAGGCCGGTGCGAAAGCCATTGACGTGGGTGCCGCCCTGCACGGTGGGGATCAGGTTGACGTAGCTCTCCTGGGTCAGCTCGCCACTCTCCACCAGCCACTGCACCGCCCATTCGACCGCTTCGGTCCTGGCTGCGCTACTACCGGTAAAAGGCCGGGCGGGAAGCGCCTGCCAACCCTGGGTGGCGCTGGCCAGATAGTCGGGCAGGCCATCTTGATAACACCAGGTCTCGCACTCGCCGCTGTTTTCATCACGGAATTGAATTTCCAGGCCGGCGCAGAGCACAGCCTTGGCGCGCAACAGGTGCCTGAGCCGGGGTAGCGAGATTTTGACGCTGTCAAAGTACCGGGGATCAGGCAGGAAGTAGACTTCGGTACCGGTATTGCGTTTGCCACAGTCGTCAATGGCCCGGAGCTCCGAGGCCTTGTCACCGCCGGCGAATTCCATTTGCCAGACCTTGCCGTCCCGACGAATGGTGACTCGCAGGCGGCTCGACAGGGCATTCACCACGGACACCCCGACGCCGTGCAGGCCGCCGGAAAACTGGTAGTTTTTATCGCTGAATTTGCCCCCGGCGTGCAGGGTACCGAGGATCACCTCGACACCCGGCAGACCCTGCTCGGGATGCATGTCCACCGGCATGCCACGACCATCATCAGCAACGCTGATGCCTCCATCCTGGTGCAGGGTGACGCTGATTTTTTTTGCAAAGCCGGCCAGCGCTTCATCAACACTATTATCGATCACCTCCTGAGCCAGGTGATTCGGACGGGTAGTATCGGTGTACATACCCGGCCGCCTGCGCACCGGATCAAGCCCGGTCAACACTTCAATATCTTCGGCCTTGTACTCGCTCATCTAGGCTGCTTTCCAGTCCTCACGCATTGATCAATGCCATTACCCTGAGTTGGAAAGGGCCGGGTGGCCCGCCCCGGTCAGGAACCGGTATATGTCCGGCAAATATCGCTCATAGCCCTGAAAACCATGGTCGCCGCCGTCTTCGACTATCATTTGCGCACCGGCATATTTAGTCACCGCCTGATGATAATCGAGCACTTCGTCACCGGTCTGGACCAGCACCAGAAACCGTCCCGCTTGGCTCAGCACGGGCACATCGTAGGCGCGCAATTGATCGAGGTGGCAGGGCTCGATACGATGAACCTCGCCGGTGTGATAGTTGGCCTGATCGCCCAGCAGGTGATCCCGACCTTCCCAGGGACGCACCGCGGGATTGATCAGCACGGCCCGGCAGTCATATCTTTCAGCCAGGAATGTGGCGAAAAAACCACCCATTGAACTCCCCAGGATACCCACCACCTGGTGGCCAGCCATGGCTGCTTCGGCCTGGGCCATGGCTACTTCGGGAAAGGGGCTCAAAAAAGGACAGATAAAATCCACATCAGGATGGGTCGCCGCCAGCCAGGCTTCGGTTTGCCTGGCCTTGCCGGAACCGGGAGAGCTGTTGAAGCCGTGTAAATACAGAAACGCGCTCAAGTTGAATTCAGTCAGCGAGGCCAGAACAAAAAGCAGCCGCGATTATACCGATAGCACTTTCGGGAAAGATAGCGCGCCGGAGCAATCACCCGGCTCAATACTCCGTGACCGTATGGTCGACAATATGGTCCTCGATCTCCAGGACTTTGACGCCGGTTTCAAGATGCCCATCGGGGTGCAGATCGATCCAGCGGTAGCCCGGACAGTCATCGCTCATGGCAAAGTCCCGGCTGTGGGCGGCAAACTGAAAGCAGGTGGAGGGTGTAGTGTAAACGGTGGTACCGGCCCAGGCGGTTTCCGTGGCCTGGTGGACGTGGCCACAGAAAATGGCCCTGACATTATTCGCGCCACGAATGATGCGTTCGAGTTCATCAGCGTTACTGACGCGCTGCCGGTCGAGCCACTCACAACCCACGGCCATGGGTGGGTGGTGCATGAATATGACAACCGGTTGTTCCGCCTCCCTGGACAGCGTCCCGGCCAGAAAGTCCAGCTCCTCCTCGCCCAGAGTCCCACCCACCTGACCACGAACCGCGGTATTGAGCGAAAATACGCGCCAGTTACCGAACTCGAGCAGCGGCCAGTAGGGCGCCGAGGAGATACTGCTCTGCATGACCTCGAAGTCATCGTGGTTGCCCGGCAACCAGGCATAGGGGATTTCGACGAAGCGAATCTGCTCGGCAAATAACTGATAGGCCTTGTGCTTGCCGAAAGCCGCGACATCACCCGTCACCATCAACATTTCCGGCAGGTCGGCCCGAGCGGCGATATCAGCCAGCACCTGCCGGAAGGTGTCATAGGTAGGGACACCGGCCAGACGGTGCTCGCGTTCCTCGCCGATATGGCTATCGGTCAACTGAATCAGGCGATGAACGTCACGGGCCACTTTGGCCTCCCTTTAGCGTTTAGGCGTATGTGGCGCATAGTATGTGGCGCATAGGCGTATGTTTTGCCGCCGTCCGGCTGTGTCCCCTCGCCCGGTGGCCTAAAGGTCGTCGTTCAGCTCCAGCGCCGCTGATTCCTTGACGTAACCGTACTCCAGACACACCATCAGCCAATCTTCCAGAAAGCTGTTCCATTGCGCCTTCTCATCGGGTTGCAGCATGGTTTGATTAGGGTACGGGTTTTTGGGCGCGACGTTGCGTATTCGGTCACAACTCACGACCTCGGCCAACTTGGCATCGTGGTACATGCGAACCCCTAGTACCGGCGCCCGGCGCCAGCGCTGTGTCAGCACCAGGGAAACCGAGCGATGCTGCTCTTCAATCGATAGCAGGGTGGTAAAGGGCGTTCGCTCGCGCACCGTAATCACCACCTCTCGATCCGGAGCGCCAGCCAGACTCAGACATCTGCTGGACTGATTGGCCATGGCGGGAAACACCTGGCACAAACGCCGGTAATTCACCTCGCACCTGGCCATGAATGTTTTTAAATCTACTTTGTATCCCATAACTTCCATTCTGAGTTTTATCCACCAGCGCGGGTCATCTGGCAAGGTCGGGGCGGGCCGTCATTGTGCCGACCGGGTCGGCGCCGCCGCAAGTTCCGACAACGCAGTATAAGCTTAATTGCGAAGCAACTGGCGGCGCGGTTTCCGGCAAGCCCGCCATTAACACGCGGACGCAGGCATCTGCTAGACTTTACCGGCTTAAATTAACCATGGACTCAAAGTAATGAACAAGCTCGGTAACTTCACGTGCGGGGCGGTGCTTGCCCTCACTCCCCTGATTGCCAGCGCCGCGGACACACTGTCCGAGATCTATCAACTGGCGCTCACCAACGATCCGGCCCTGCGCGCCGCCAACGCCGCCTTCAACGCTGGCAAGGAATCCATCCCCCTGGGCCGCGCTGGCATTCTGCCAAGGATCAGCGCCAACGCTGAATTCACCGACGGTGACGGTGACCGCGCGAACTTTCGTGCCCTGAACTTTGACGGTAACTCATTTGACTCCGGAGCAGCCGGCGACAACGATGATGAAAGCGAATCCTACGCCATCTCGATCAGCCAGCCGCTGTTCGACCTGCCCGCCTGGTTTACCTTCAAACAGGGTTACGATCTGGACCAGCAAGCCGAGGCGCAGTTTGCCGCGGACCAGCAATCGACCATAGTCCGGGTGACCGAGGCCTACATTGACGTCCTGCGCGCCAATGAAAACCTGGTGACCTCCCTGGCGGAGGAACGGGCCATAGGCCGCCAGCTGGAGCAGACCCGGGAGCGCTTTGAAGTAGGCCTGCTGCCGATCACCGACGTGCACGAGGCCCAGGCCGCCTACGACAGCGCCACGGTCAACACACTGGAGGCGCGGTCCGCCCTCGATATCGCCTTTGAAGGTCTGGAAGTCATTACCGGCCAACGGCACCAGGAACTGGCTGGTCTGTTAGCCGAGTTTCCCATCAGGGAAACCGAACCCGCTGATAGCAAGTCCTGGGTGGAGTTCAGCCAGCGGAATAATTTCGACCTGGAGGTAAGCCGCCTGACCATGGCCGCGGCGGAAAAGACCGCCAAGGCCAAACGGGCGGAGCACCTGCCGACCCTGACCGCCAGCCTCGGCTATTCAAATCTCCACCGGGATGGCCACTTCGTACGCGATGATGGCAATATTCAACCCTTTTCCGAGGATGATGAACCGACGACCTTCTCCCTGCGCCTGGATGCTCCCATCTTTACCGGGGGACTGGTCAGCGCCGAGCGCCGAAAAGCCTACCAGGATTATCTCCAGGCCCAGGAACTCTACCTGCTGAAGCAACGCCAGATCACTCAGCAGGCCCGCTCCCAGCACCTGTCGGTCAGCACTGACGCCGCGCGCGTGAAAGCGCGCAAGCAGGCCATCACTTCCGCCACCAGTGCCCTGGAAGCCACCGATGCCGGGTACGAGGTTGGCACCCGCAATATCGTCGATGTACTGATTTCCCAGCGGGTGCTCTACCAGGCCCAGCGGGACTACGCCAATGCCCGCTACGACTACATCATCAGCATGCTGAAGCTGAGGGAAGTGGCTGGCCAGTTAAGTCCGGAGCATCTCGCCCAACTGGATCGCTGGTTGAGCCGGGACATTAAAATCAGCCGAGCAGAAGCGATAGCCGCTCAGTGAGTCTATCAAGCGCGCCCCGGTTGGTTTCCGCCACGGTGCGCGCGGCTTGCGCCATGGTTTCGTAACTATCGCGATCATCGAGGAGTCTGAGTAGAGCCTTCGCCAGTTCCCCGGCATCAGCACAGACTTCCAGGCCGCCAGCCTCGTCGAGCTTGGTGGCCACTTCGGCAAAATTAAACAGGTGGGGGCCGGTCAAAACGGGGACTCCCCAGGCGGCCGGCTCAATCAGATTGTGACCACCCACCGGTACCAGACTGCCGCCAATGAAGGCTATGTCGGCCGCGCCACAAAAAGCCAGCAGCTCGCCCATGGTATCGCCCAGAAGAATCTGGATCTCGCTGGTAACAGCGGCGCCCTCGCTGCGCCGAAGCGTATGAAAGCCCCGTGTCCGGCACAGTGCCGCAACACTGTCAAAGCGCTCGGGATGGCGGGGCACCAGCACCAGCAGTACCCGCGGCATTGCTGATAGCACCTCCGCGAACGCGTTCAGCACCTGCTCGTCCTCGCCCTGATGGGTGCTGGCGGCCAGCACCACGGGGCGTTCACCAGCCGCTCGCCATTGCCTTTTCAGCGTCGCCGCCTTATCGCGCACGGCCTGATCCAGCTCCAGATCAAACTTGATATTGCCGCTGATCAGCAGCTTGTCCCTGGCCAGGCCAAGTTCGATAAAGCGCTCGCCGTCTGCCTGGCCTTGAGCGGCTACCAGGTCGAGCTCGGCCAGCATGGGTTTTGTCAGCCCGCCAATCCGACGGTAGCCGCGTGCGGATTTTTCGGACAGGCGGGCATTGACCAGAGCCACGGCAATACCCCGCCGCCGGCAACCGTGGATCAGGTTGGGCCACAGTTCGGTTTCCATGATGATCAGGGCCGATGGTTTTAACCGTGTCAGAAAGCGCCGCAACGCACCGGGCAAATCGTAAGGGGCGTAGACGTGGTAGACGCTGTCTGCAAAAAGTTTTTGCACCTGCTCGGAGCCGGTGGGGGTAGTGGTGGTGACGATCAGCAGGTACTCGGGATATTTCCGTTGCAGGGTTTTAATCAGAGGCACCGCCGCCAGGGTTTCCCCCACCGACACTGAATGCAGCCAGATCGCCGGCCGTGGCTTGGCATTGGTCACGGGCACTGACGGCACCAGGCCAAAGCGCTCCCGCCAGCGTCGCGCATAAGCGGGCGCTCGACGGGCACGCCAGAGCAGCCGCGACAGCACCAGCGGCATGGTCAGATATAAAATCAGCGTGTAAAGCCGTCGCTGCAATGAACTTCCTTTCGTAACCCCGGGGTAGGGTCGTCGAGGTTCCGGGACCGGGGAAAAATCAAGGGAACAAAACGCTATACTAACGGCCCCGGCCTAACTTCCCTAATCGACGTAGCCATATCAACAGTCACCAAGTCATACAAACCCTCGATGTTGACGTCACCCTTATCGGTGGTGGCGCTGCCGGCCTTTGGCTACTCAACCGCCTGCACGAGCAGGGCTATCGGACGCTGCTATTTGAACATAAGGCGCTGGGCAGCGATCAGACCATCGCCAGCCAGGGCATGATCCACGGGGGAATCAAATACACCTTGAGCGGCGCTTTGTCGGGAGCCTCGGAAGCCATCGCCGAAATGCCTGATCACTGGCGCCGCTGCCTGCGCGGCGAGGGGGACGTTGACCTCCGTGGGGCTTCGATTCTGAGCGATCATTTTTATCTATGGTCGGCCAACTCGGCGGCAGCCCGACTGACCACTTTTTTCGCCAGCAAGGCCACCCGGGGCCGGATCGACAAGGTTACCGGCGGCGAACTGCCGGCACTGTTACAACATCCCGGCTTCAGGGGCGTGGTCTACAAGCTGGTGGACATGGTGCTGGATATTCCCGAAATACTCGGGCTACTGGCCAGCCGAGTCCAGGAGGCGATTTATCACATCGACTGGCGGCACAGCCAATTGGACCTCGACACCGGCAGGGAAACTCCGGCACTGGTAATCGGCACGGATGCCGGCGGTATTCGTATAAACAGCCGCGCGCTGATTTTCTGCGCCGGCCAGGGTAACGAGCGATTACTTCAGGAGGTCGGTGCCCGCGCCCCGGCGATGCAACGCCGCCCCCTGCAACAGGTCATGGTCAGACACAAACACCCCCACCGTTTTTATGGCCACTGTCTTGGCGCCGAAAGCACACCCCGACTGACGATCTCCAGTCATCCCTGTGACGATGGCTCCCAGGTCTGGTATCTGGGCGGTAATCTGGCGGAAAAAGGCGCCGACATGGCAGCCGGGGCCCTGATCGACAAAGCCAGAAGCGAGCTGGGCGTGCTGCTGCCCTGGGTCGATCTCAAGGACGCTCAGTGGGCAACACTACCGGTGAACCGGGCAGAGCCCCGACAACGAAATTTCGCCCGTCCGGATCAGGCCTATGCCGACTGGGCTCAGGGCTGCCACAACGTTATCGCCGCCTGGCCGACCAAGCTGACGCTGGCACCGAACCTGGCCAATGCCGTACTCGAGCTGTTAAAGGGGCGCGGTATTCTGCCTGACCGGAAAAGCGATACACGCGCATGTACCCTGCCACTGGCGCGACCACCGCTTGCACCCACCCCCTGGCAAAACGCCTTTAACCTGTAGCTGACCCTGACCCTGACCGTGACTACGGAAACCCTGTCAGCCAATACGCGTGGCGTTAATTTTCGCTAATGGACGCCATCGCCAGACGCCGACTGGGCAATACCGATATGGACGTCAGTCTGCTCGGACTCGGCACGGTCAAGCTCGGTCGCAACCAGGGTGTCAAATATCCCGAGGGCTTCGCTCTGCCCAACGACCGGCAGGCCAGGGCGCTACTGGCCCTGGCCCTTGATCATGGTATTAACCTGCTCGATACCGCTCCCGCCTACGGTATCAGCGAAGCCCGGCTCGGGTCGCTGCTGCGGGGCCAGCGCCACCACTGGCTGTTATGCACCAAGGTGGGAGAAGAATATGAAGACGGCCAGTCCCGCTTTGATTTCAGTCCGGACCACACTCGCTACAGCATCGAGCGGAGTCTGCGACGTCTGAACACGGATGTGCTCGACCTGGTGCTGGTTCACTCCGATGGCAACGACCTCGATATTATCGAGCGCTTCGGCACCCTCGACGCCCTGGCCGGGCTCAAATCCGAGGGCAAACTGAGGGCTTACGGCATGTCCACCAAAACCGTCGAGGGCGGTCTGCGGGCGGCCGCCGAATCCGATGTGGTGATGGTGACCTGGAATCTGGCCGACGACCAGGAAGTCCCGGTGATCGACTACTGCGCCGAAAATGGCGTCGGCGTACTGATCAAAAAAGCCTTGGCCAGTGGCCACCTCACGGGGCGACCAAGCTCCGATCTTGCCGCAAGACAGGGTAGTGACAATATTGAAAACCCGGTGAAAAAGGCCTTTTCAATGATTTTTGCCCACCCTGGCGTCAGCAGCGCCATCGTCGGCACGATCAATCCGCGACACCTGCTCGACAATATCCTTTGTCTGCGCGGCATTACCTGAAAATCCAGGCCCTAGTCTCCCTGGATTTTCGCGACGATGGCGGTGGTCGAACAATCGTCAAGGAAATCCAGCGCTTTCACCTCGCCCCCATAGGCCTCGACAACTTCCCAGCCCACCACCTGTTCACGGGCGTAATCGCCACCCTTGACCAGCACATCGGGCTGGATCAGTGACAACAGGCGTTCGGGAGTATCGTCAGCAAAGGAGAGCACCCAGTCCACCGCCTCCAGGCCGGCCAGGACAGCCATGCGCCGTTCCGCCGGATTAATGGGTCTACCGGGGCCTTTCAGACGCGTGACCGATTCATCGGCATTGACCGCGACGATCAGACGGTCACCCAGCTTGCGCGCCTGTTCCAGATAGCCCACATGGCCGGCGTGGAGAATATCGAAACAACCATTGGTGAACACCAGTTTTTCACCCCTGGCGCGCGCGTCGGCGATATCCACCAGTAGTTGTTGCTCGTTGACCACACCGCGCTCGCAGCCCTGCTCCTGCAGCACGGCCCGGCGCAGCTCCGGACCACTGACGGTAGCGGTACCGAGCTTTCCGACCACGATACCGGCGGCGAGATTGGCCAGTGCGACACTGGTATCAAGGGTTTCACCGGCGGCCAGCGCCGCGCCCAGCACCGCGATTACCGTGTCGCCGGCGCCGGTGACATCGAACACTTCCCGCGCGCGCGCCGGCAGGTGCAGGGGTGAATGATCCTGGCGCAACAGGGTCATGCCCTGTTCGCCGCGGGTAATAAGCAGGGCTTGCAGTTCCAGCTCGGCAAGCAGGGACAGGCCGCGATCGACCAGGCATTGCTCATCCTTACAAACCCCGACCACCGCCTCGAATTCACCGAGATTCGGCGTCAATAGGCTCGCGCCCCGGTAGCGGGAGAAGTCCGTACCCTTGGGGTCCACCAGTACCTGAACCCCCGCCTCCCTGGCGGCGGCAATAAAGGCTTGTGGATCACCCAGTACCCCCTTGGCGTAATCTGACAAAATCAACACCGACACCGTCGGCAACAGCGCACGAGTCTGAGTCGGCAGCTGATCGACATCCGCGGCGGTAAAAGTCTCTTCAAAATCCAGACGTAATAATTGTTGCTGCCGGCTGATCACCCGTAGTTTGGTGATGGTTGGCTTGTCCGCGGACTCCTGAAATTCGGTGTGGATTCCCGCCGAATGCAGGCGCTCGGTGATCGAGCGCGCGGCTTCGTCCCGGCCCACCACGCCGAGCAGGGTTGCGCCAGCACCGAGGGAGGCGATATTCAAGGCCACATTGCCGGCGCCGCCGACACGGTCCTCAAGCTGACCGACCTTGACGACGGGCACCGGCGCCTCCGGTGAAATGCGCCCGGTGTCCCCGTACCAGTAGCGGTCGAGCATCAGATCTCCCACTACCAGCACCTGGGCGCGGTCAAATCGTGGATTTATGCCTTGCAAGGGAGTCTCCAGGTCCGGCCATTGTCGGTCAATTTAGCAGATCGGTGGGCCGCCCAGCCATGAGGATACCCAGCTCTCGCCAGACTCGCTCAACCGGCAGGGCTCGCATGCACCGGGCGTCCGGTCCGCGGTAAGCGTCCACCTTGCACAGCCGCTTGTAGCAGGGCGCGCAATCAAAGCCCTGTACGGCCAGGTGCGCGGCGCGAGCACCGGTGGCGCCGATCAGCCGGGGATCGGTAGCGCCATAGAGTGTTACCGTGGGCACGTCGAGGGCGGCGCTCAGGTGGGCCAGTCCGGTATCAACGCAGACCGCGCCCGAGGCGCGGCTAAAGATACCGGCCAGTTCGCTCAGGGACAGGCGCGGCAATACCAGGGCGCGATCAAAGCCCGCGGCCAGTCCTTGCGCCTGCGCTTGCTCCGCCGCGCTACCCCAGGGCAGGAGCACGTGGTAACCCTGGTCGCCGGCCAACTCAAGCAAGGCGCGCCAGTGTTGATCATGCCAGCGCTTGTTGGGCCAACTGGCGTTTTGGACAAATACCAGGTAAGGCGTGGCGGGCAGCGTGCAGGCGGGTTGCGGCCAGGTCTTGCATCCGAGGCCAAAATCGGGCGCGCTAGCGGGCAACTCATAGCCCAGAACCCTGGCGAAAAGCTGTCGCCAGCGATCGATCGCGAGCTGCTTCCTGGGAATATCATAACGCTGGTCATAAGCCAGGTGCGCGCCCCATTCGCGTACCGAGCGGCTATCCGGGCCATGCTTTTCGCCCCGGCTCAGCGCCGTCACCAGGGCGCTCTTGTAGTTGTTCTGGGCGTCGATGACGATGTCGTAGCGGTTTGAGCGCAGGCGCGCACGGAACTGTCGCAGCTCGCGGTTTCGCCAGGGCAGAGCGTGCTGGCCTCGCCAGCGGCGGTGGGCGGTTTCCAGGGTCTGCCTGACCGCCGGGTGCCAACGGGGAATTTCCGCGAACGCCTCATCGACCACCCAGTCGAACTCAATCTCGGGGATGGCGCGCCGGGCATCAGTAAGCGCGGGCAGGGCCTGCACCAGATCCCCCATGGA
>JBECKV010000157.1:0-5362 GCA_040235495.1 Porticoccaceae bacterium | reverse complement strand
TCGGCTGATCGTGTCGGCCTGGCCCAGATGGCCGCGATGCTGCCCAACCTGCTGCTGATCCTGCTGGGCGGCGCGGTATCCGACAATCGTCATCTGGGCACTTATCTGAGCCGGCTGTATCTGCTGTATTGTCTGCCCTTTGGCGTCATGCTCGTGGCCGCATTGAACGGCTATCTCAATTATCAGTTATTGATCCTGTTTGGTCTTGGGTATGGCGTTATCACGGCCTTTGTGCAGCCGGCGCGAGAGAGTCTGCTGACTCAGGTTTGCGGAGAGAATTTGCAGGGCGCGGTAGCGCGTTCAACCATCGTGCAATTTACCGCTCAGAGTATCGGCTTTCTGCTGATGGGTCTTTTCGACCGCGTGGGCCTGGCGCTGCTGTTGATCTTCCAGATGCTGATGTTCGTGGTATCCGGGCGCTTGCTGCGCGCCAGCCAGCCGCCCGGGCAAGGCCTGGAAAAAGGGCGTCAGCGGGGCGGAGACGGTATTTGGTCGGGCCTGAAGGAAGTCTGGCGGCATCCCCGCCTGCTGCCCCTGATGCTGATGGTCGGGGCCACCGGCTTTATCGGCTTTGGCGCCTATCTGGTCGCCATGCCACTGATGGCGCGAGAAACCTATCAGGCCGGGCCGGCCTTTTATGCCGGCTTGCAACTGAGCTTCGCCATAGGCGTGTTACTGTCCAATACCCTCTATATTCGCCTGGCAGGCGGTTTCCGCTGGCCGGGTCGGGTGCTGCTAATCAGCCTTTTTTGCCGCGGTCTGATCATGGTGGTCATTGGTCTGCATGTGCCGGTAATTGCGCTGTTTCCGCTGGTGGTGGTCTGGGGCATGTTTTCCGGCATTTCCATCAGCCTGGGGCGGGTGATGACCCATAGCGAGGCCCCTGAGTCCCACCGTTCGCGAGTCGTGTCCATTTATCAGCTGGCCTTACTGGGCACCGCGCCATTGGGTGCCTGGGTTTCGGGAGAGCTGATTCACCTCTGGGGTGTGCTTGACGTGTTCGTGATTCTGGGGGTGTCTGTGGTGCTCGCCGCGGTGATCGGCGTGTTCAGCCCACTGTGGAAATCACGTCCCGAAAAGCCAGCAGCGCGGCCGTGACCGCGACGTTCAGGGATTCCACGCCATTGCACATGGGTATGGCGACCTGGTGCCTGGCCAGATCGGTAACGGCCTCCGATACGCCAGAGGTTTCATTGCCCAGTACATAAACCACGGGGCCTCGGGGCCGGAATTCCGCCAGCGTTACGCTGGCATCGGCACTCAGGACACAGACCTCGGCGCCGGCGCCGATAAACCCCCTCAGGGCTTCGACCAGATCGCCACAGCGGTAGATGGGGCAACGGAAGATACTGCCAGCGCTGGCCTTAATCACCAGCGGCGACAAGGCCGCGCAGCCTTTTTCCGGTAGCAACAGACCCTGCATGGGGCTCGCGCAGACCGAGCGAATCACCATGCCCAGATTTTGCGGGTTGGTGATGCGATCCAGGGCAATTAACTGGTAAACGCGCGGCGCCTGCTGGAGAAAGTCCTGAAAATGGCCGTAGCGGGGGCACTTCAAGTCCAGGGCCACACCCTGATCCTGGCGCTGATTGCGGGAGATACGGGCCAGTGCCTCGCGACTGTGCTGGATCACTTCTATGCCGCGCCGTCTGGCGAGCGCGAGGATTCGGTCCAGATTATCACCGCGCCGGTTGCTGCTGGCCAGGTGCAGACGATAGGCGGGGATGCTCTCGTCCTCCAGAGCTTCGAGCACCGTATTGCGGCCATAGATGGTCAGCAGCTGGTCGAAAAAGCGCTTTTTATCGGCGTAGCTCACGGGCGTTTTGTCACTGTTCACGGTTGGGGGAAGCGGCCCGCACCATTGGCTTCTAGAGCGCCAACTCGAGCAGCACCGGACAGTGGTCCGAGCCCATGATTTCGGTGAGAATGTCGGTATGCCTGATTCGGTCCACCAGGTCCGCGGTCACCAGGAAGTAATCGATTCTCCAGCCGATGTTCTTGCCCCGGGCGCCGGCCCGATAGCTCCACCAGCTGTACTTTTCGGCTTCCGGGTGCTGATGGCGGAAGGTGTCGACGAAGCCGCTGGCCAGGATGTTGTCGATGCCGTCGATTTCCTCCTGCATATAACCCGCACTTTTATTGTAGTTGGGCTTGGGCCGGGCCAGGTCGATATCGCGGTGGGCGACGTTGAGATCACCACAGACGATCACCGGCTTTTTCTGCTCCAGCTGCTTTAGATAGGCGAGAAAATCGGCATCCCACTGCTGCCGATATTTCAGGCGCTTTAATTCGCTGCCGGAGTTGGGCGTGTATACGGTCACCAGGTAGTAATCATCGAACTCGGCGGCGATCACCCGGCCTTCCTGATCGTGTTCCGGTATGCCCATGTCGAACTGAATACCCAGGGGCTCTGTTTTACTGAGGATGGCGGTGCCGGAATAACCCTTCTTATCGGCGGAATTGCAGTAGATGTGGTAGCCATCGATGCGCTCCAGCGCCTCGACCACCTGATCGTCCTGGGCCTTGGTTTCCTGCAGGCAAATCACATCCGCGGCCATGCCGTGCAGTGAGTCGGCAAAATCCTTTTTCATTACCGCGCGTATGCCGTTAACATTCCAGGAGATCAGGCGCATCGAGGTTCCTTGAGTTTATTAACCGGTCCGAGGCGCAAGCAGGGGGGCACCGGGCGAGCTAGGGTACACTATGGCGCAATCAATGATAAATACCAGTCTGGGTAAGCCGTTATGAGTGATAAAGACCAACCCGAAGAAAAACACAAGAACGATCCCTATGGCAATCTGCGCCTGCCCGGCGAGGGCGCTCCGATTACCGAGCCGCCCATCCCCGCGGCTACCGTGGTGTTGCTGCGCGATGGTCCCTCCGGCGTCGAAACCCTGATGCTGCGCAAAAACGAGGAGATTCGTTTCGGCGGCATGTGGGTTTTCCCGGGTGGGCGTATCGACGCCGCCGACTATCCCGGTGGTGACCCCGGAGACAAGGTGGCGATGGACGGCGCCACCGCCGCCAGTGACGACCACAAAACCGCCGCGGCGCGCAATGCCGCGGCGCGGGAAACCCGCGAAGAGGCGGGGCTGCTCACCGACCCCGAGGACTTCGTCTGGTTTTCCCACTGGACGCCGCCGCCGATTACGCCGAAACGCTTTACCACCTGGTTTTTTGCCACGCGGGTACCCGGCGGCCAGGACATCATTATCGATGGCGGCGAAATTCACGACCACCGCTGGATCAACCCGGCCCGGGCCCTTGAATTACATGCCGCCAGGGAGATCGATTTCGTGCCGCCGACCTGGGTGACCCTGCATTATCTGGCCAACCGCGCCAGTGTTGACGAGCTGCTAGCCCACTTCTCTTCGGTGCCGCCCAAGGTCTATGAGACCCATCTGGGCAAGACGGAGGAGGGCCACCGGGTCGCACTCTGGCATGGTGATGCCGGTTATGAAACCTGGGACGCCAATGTCGAAGGCCACCGTCACCGGGTGGTAATGGCAAAGGACGGCTTTATTTTTGAAAATACGATAGAGGTTTATTAGCTGGTCTCTTTGGCTAGCGGTGCCGACTAACACAGGAACAGCAAAAATATGGATCTCGAATATTCCCCGGAATACAAGGATTTTCAGCAAGACGTGCGGGCCTTTACAAAAACGCATGGCCATAAATCCCCCCGGGGCTCGGCGGTGGCGCGGCCCGACACCCGGACCCGAGAATGGCAGGCCCTGCTGATCGAAAATGGCTACGCGGCGCGTACTATTCCCAGGGAGTACGGCGGCTACGGCGCTGAACCGGATATTCTGAAAAATGTCATTATCGCCGAGGAGCTGAACCGCGCCGGCCTCAATCGCGGTCTTTCCAACCAGGGCGTGACCATGCTGGTGCCGACCCTGCTGGAAGTGGGCACACAGGAGCAGCGGGACAAATGGATCAGGCCGACGCTGTATGGCGAGGTGATGTGGTGTCAGGGCTATTCCGAACCGGGCGCAGGCAGCGATCTTGCCGCCCTGCGCACCAGCGCCACCGAGGACGGCGATGATTTCATCATCAATGGCCATAAAATCTGGACGTCCTCCGCCCATGTCGCCGACATGATGTTTATCCTGGTGCGCACCGAACCCGACGCCCCCAAGCACCAAGGCATCAGCTACCTGTTGCTATCCATGGCTAGCCCGGGTATCGAGATACAGCCCCTGGTATCCATGACCGGTGTGGCGGAGTTCAACGAGGTATTTTTCACCGACGTGCGCACACCCCAGAACCAGATCGTCGGCAAACGCGGCGAGGGCTGGCAGGTGGCCAATACCACCCTCAAGCACGAACGCGGCATGCTCGGCGATCCCGACCGCACCGCCCGGCAGTTACAGGCCCTGATTGACTGTCTGAAAAATGAAAAAGCCAATGGCCGGGCGTTGATGGACTTCCCGGTGTACCGGGATCGCGTCCTGCGCCTTCAGGCCCGTGTCAAAGCCATGCAATACAACTCCATGCGCGTGCTGACCTGCAATCTCAAGGAGCAGGACGCCGGCGTCGCCAGACTTATCGTCAAACTCAACGCCACGATTCTCAATAATGAAATCTGCGAAACCGCAATCGACCTGCTGGGCGAAACCGGGATTTTATTTGGCGACAGTGAATACCTCCGGCGTAACGGCATGTGGCAGTACGCCTATATGTACAGTCTCGGTCTGATAATTGGCGGCGGCACCTCGCAAATTCAGAAAAACATTATCGCCGAGCGGGGTTTGGGCCTGCCCAGGGAACCGAAAGCCAAAGCATCCTGATTCTAGGAACTATGGATACAGTCCCCGTATCGTCGGGACCGATTCCGTGTCACGTGCTCTAACCTTTAACAGCCGTTTTCAGGGAGAGAATCTTGAAAAAAGCGACTATTAACTACGATGCTATTGCAATGGTATTCGTTGTCCTGGCGCTATCCCTGGGCCTGAACGTCTGGCAGTACTGGCAGACCCAGGACTTGATGCAAAAATACGTTGACGCGCAATGGAGCGGTCAGAATGACAAGGCGAATCTGGTTTACACACGCACCTTGCTCAAGCAGTGTGATCCGGAGAAATACGCGGAGCTGGATGTGAAGCAGTGAATTACTGAAAAGCCTGGAGCCAAGGAGCCAAGGAGCTGAATAAGACAAAATAAATATTCCGTCTCCTGTCAAAGTTCATCCAATCCTTGCGCGAATTTTTTTAAATGAGTTTGTAGTCCAAATCCACCACTAACCGCTAAACCATGGTTTTCGAGTTCCAAAATCCCGCCTTCGCCAAACATCAGCGGCGGGTCGCAGCAATCCTCTGATAATAAATAAGTCCCCACGGCGCCTTCCTGTGCGATGCAC
>JBECKV010000143.1:0-5954 GCA_040235495.1 Porticoccaceae bacterium | reverse complement strand
ACCGGCACATTGGTGTCGTTGAAGAGCTTGTCCCGGTAGGCATTGTCGGTGTAGTTCCCGGCCCGCACCCGCGCTATCTTGGTCGGGGTGCGAAACAGGGAGTGCGCCACCTGGCAGGCCATCATGTTCAATTCGTCACTGTTGGTCACCGCCACCAGCATATCGGCATCTTCGATGCCGGCGGCCACCAAAACATCGGGATGGGAGCCGAAGCCATTGACGGTGCGGATGTCCAGGCGTTCCTGTAATTCCCTCAGACACTCCGCCTGAGGATCGATGACAGTGATGTCGTTGGCTTCGTTGGCGAGGTTCTCGGCCAGTGTTGCCCCTACCTGGCCACCACCGATAATGACGATTTTCATGGTGTCTACTGAGTTGCCATGCAGCCCCGGCCAGGCGGTTCGGCTCGGCTTGACTCAGGGCGAGTGAATTTTTTCGAGAAGCGCGTAATAAAAGCCATCATGTCCTCCCGCTTGGGGCAAGAGCTGGCGACCATACTCGGTGTTTACGCCGGCGGAGGTCGCCACCGGGATCAAGCGCGCGTCGCTGGTGTGTCGCAGGAATGAGGCGATCACCTGGTCGTTTTCCTCCGGCAGTATGGAGCAGGTCGCATACAGCAGGCGTCCGCCGCGCCGCAGTAACCCCCAGAGCCGCGCTAGCATCGCTCGCTGTAATTCGGCTAGCTTAGCAATATCTCCTGCTTGACGCAGTAATTTGATGTCCGGGTGCCGACGAATGACGCCGGTGGCGGAGCACGGCGCGTCGAGCAGGATTCGATCGAATACCCGTCCATCCCACCACTCGCTGGTCGCGGTGACATCGGCTTGCAGCAAGGTGGCTTTGAGCTGGAGACGCTCGAGGTTTGCCCGCACCCGGTCCAGCCGCGCACCGTCGCTATCGACCGCGACCAGCTGATCCAAGTCAGGCGTCAATTCGAGCAGGTGGCAGGTTTTGCCGCCGGGGGCGCAGCAGGCATCCAGCACCCGGTCACCCGGGCGCGCCGCCAGTAGTTGCGCGGCGAGTTGGGCGGCTTCGTCCTGAACACTGACCAGGCCACCGGCGAACCCGGGAATATTCTCGACCGGTCTCGGGCTGAGCAGCTGTACGCCGCAGTCACTAAAGGGCGTCGGCGCAGCGCCTCCGTCGCTAAAATGCTCTTTCAGATAATCCTCCCGCGCCTGCCGGGAAAGGTTCAGCCGAAGGGTTAGTGGAGCGCGCTGGTTATTGGCCGCCAGTATCGCATCGACGTAATCAGGCCAAGCGTGCTCGATGGCCTGCACCAACCAGCGGGGATGAGCGCTTTGCACCGCGACATCCGCCACCAGCGCGGCTTCAATCCGCTCGCGCTCACGCAGGAAACGGCGCAACACTCCATTGACGAGTCCCCTGGCCCAGGGACGCCCCAGGATGTTGGCTGCCTCGACGGACTCATTGACCACCGCGTGATCGGGAATGCGCGTATGGCAGAGCTGATAAAGGGCGCAGATCAGCAGGGCATGGACCACAAGATCCTTCGACTTGAGCGGCTTTCGCAACAGCATGCCAAGCACGGGATCGAGAGTGGGATAAAAGCGTAACGCGCCGTAGCTGAGCTCGCCGAGCAAGGATCGGTCCTGTGGCGTCACCCGCTCGGCAAGCGCCTCCAGCGCGGCATTGAGCGTGACACCCTCGCCAACCACCCTGGCGACCGCCCTGGCCGCCGCTTCCCGTGCCTGCATCGTTTACTCGCCCAGACGGACACCGGGTCCAAACAGCGCTGCTCGACCCCGCAAAAGCTCAGCCACGGGCGTGCGTCGTTTGCCGGCCAACTGTACTTCGGTCAGCAGTAGCGCGCCGCGACCACAGGCCACCAGAATGCCACGACCTTCACAGGCCAGCACGCTACCGGGCGGCGCCCGGTGGTCTCGATCAACGGCGCGCGCCTGCCAGATACGCAGGGTTTCTCCCGCAATTGACGTATGCGCCACCGGGACTGGATTAAAAGCACGCACCCTGCGCGCCAAGACGTCATCGGGCTGACTCCAGTCCAGCAGGGCTTCCTGCTTGGTGATCTTGTGGGCATAGGTGGCAAACGCTTCGTGCTGAGGCTCACCCTTGACAAGCTGCCCCGCCGCCGCGAAGCGGTCGAGCACGGACAGCAAGGCACTGGGACCCAGGACTGCGAGTTTTTCCTCAAGCACACCGGCAGTATCGGTATCCTCAACGGGGCAGGACACACGGTGCAGCATGGGGCCGGTATCCAGCCCCGTCTCCATCCGCATGATGGTGACGCCGGATTCCCTGTCCCCGGCTTCAATGGCCCGCTGAATAGGCGCCGCGCCACGCCAGCGCGGCAGCAGGGAAGCATGGACGTTGATGCAGCCCAATCGAGGGATTGTCAGCACCTGGGGAGGGAGGATCAAGCCGTAGGCCACTACCACCATCAGGTCGGGCATGTGCGCGGCCAGTAGCTCCCACTCGGCTTGCGTCTTCAGGGTCGGCGGTTGATGGACGGGAATGCGATGGGCCGTGGCCAGGCTTTTGACCGGGCTTGGCTGAAGTTTTTTGCCCCGGCCAGCGGGCCGATCCGGTTGAGTGTAGACGCTCACCACCTGGTGGCGGGTTTGCGTCAACAAGGCCTCCAAGTGGGTGGCGGCGAAGACCGGGGTGCCGGCGAAAACCAGTTTCAAGCCATTCACGCTGGCCGTCCGAACTCGTGGAAATGAACCTTCAAGCGGTCGCGGAAACGGACTGTTTGTGGAGTTTTTCCAGCTTCTTGCGGATGCGCTGGCGCTTCAATGGCGAAAGGTAATCGACAAAGAGCTTACCATTCAGGTGGTCGATCTCATGCTGGATGCAGACCGCCAGCAGTCCGGAGGCTTCGACATCCATCGCTTTACCCTCTCGGTCAAGGGCCCGAATGCGCACCCGCTCCGGCCTGGACACGGACTCTCGAAAGCCCGGCACCGACAGGCACCCTTCTTCATAGTCCTGGCAAACCTCGGTCAGTGGCTCCACCACGGGATTGATGAACACCAGCGGTCGATCATGCGTCTCTGACACGTCAACCACCACAATGCGCTCATGAATATCCACCTGAGTCGCCGCCAGACCGACGCCCTCGGCAGCATACATCGTGGCAAACATATCATCGACTATGCGCCTGACCCGCTCATCCACGTTCTCGACCGCCTGGGCGCAAATGCGTAAGCGCGGGTCCGGAAACTCAAGAATGGTTAAAGCTGTCATGGTTCTTGTGATAGATTTCTAGCAAATTTATATAAACCACTGTTAGTATTAGAAGTTGAAGGGACTAACCTCTGATAAAAACCTTGGTGAAGATCAGTATACACCATTGAATTTCGACACAGGACGGACCAAATGAAGAAAGTATTGTTGGCTTTGCTGGGCATCTGGATGGTGATCGCAGCCTTAGCGGCCGAGAGCCCCTTCAACGACGGCATCCCCGATAAGTACGTCGTCAAGAAGGGCGATACCCTATGGGATATTTCAGCATTCTTTCTCAGTAAGCCGTGGTTGTGGCCCGAGATCTGGCACGTCAACCCCCAGATTCGCAATCCCCACCTGATCTACCCGGGCGACGTGATCAGTCTGATCTACATCGATGGCAAGCCGTATCTGACGGTCAATCGCGGCAGGGATGTGAAACTGAGCCCGGAAATCAAGGAAATCACCGACCGCGAACCCATCCCGCCAATTCCGCTCGATGCCATCGATAGCTTCCTGTCCCGCTCTCGCGTGGTCGATCCGGGTGTACTCGAAGCAGCCCCCTACGTCCTTGCCGGCGAGGATAAACACCTCCTGTCCGGTATCGGCGATGATTTTTACGCCCGTGGCGACTTCTCCGATCAAATCAACTTCTTCGGTATTTACCGCAACGGCGGGCCCTATGTTGACCCGGAAACCAAGGAATTACTGGGTATCAGAGCCAAGGACATCGGCTCGGCCAAACTGAAATTTATCAATGGTGATATCGGTACCCTGGGTGCCACTCGCAGCACCGAGGAAATACGTGTCAACGATCGCCTGCTGGCCGACGAAGAACGCAAAATCAATTCCACATTCCATCCCAGCCAACCTCCGGAAGGCACCGAAGGCCTGATCATCGCCGTGGAGGGCGGGGTCAACAACGGCGGCTTTCTGGACGTGGTGGCCTTGAACCTGGGTGACCGCGATAGCGTTGAACCGGGTGACCTGATGGCGATATACAAAAAAGGCGAAGTGGTGAAGGACCGCGTGGCCGGCGGCATGGTGACACTGCCACCCGAGCGAGCCGGCTTGCTGATGATCTTCCGGACCTTTGAGAAAATGAGCTACGGCCTGATTCTGCAATCGAACCGACCCACCACCGTCAATGACTCGGTGAAAAACCCCTGAGTCCGCTGACCGGTTTACCACGCCGCTGACCGAGCCATGGCGTCTGGCGGCAAAGCGTTTATTCCCCAGGGACGGGGGCGATGCCAGACGAACTCGAATCCGCGCTCATTTTGCAGTGTTTGCCCGGTCTCGGCGCCGCCGGGATAACCGGGCTGCGCAGGCACTGTGGCTCGTTCTCCGGGGTTCTGGAATTGGACGTAGCGGAACTGCCGCCGCGTTATCGCCAGGCACTCCGGCACTACCAGCAAAGCCCCCTCAAACACCGTGATCTTGCCCGGCAGGTGATCGATCTCTGCGCCGACACCGGCACTTCGATCATTGCCATTGACGACGCTGACTATCCGGCTTTACTCGGGGAGATCGACAGCCCTCCGCCCCTGCTCTATGTCAGGGGCGATCCACATCTGCTGTCCATGCCCCAGATCGCCATGGTCGGCAGTCGTCAGCACAGCGCCGCGGGAGCGCAAAACGCTCGGGCATTCGCGAGATCTCTTGGCGCCAGCGGTTTTGTCATTACCAGCGGCCTGGCATTGGGCATTGACGCGGCCGCTCACCGGGGAGCCCTGGAAACCGGAAGGACCATTGCTGTTCTCGGTACGGGTATCGACCTGGTTTATCCGAGGCGTCACGAAAACCTGTACCAACAAATCCTGGACGGTGGTGGTGCCATCGTCACGGAACTGCCGCCCGGCACGCCGGCGCGAGCCGGACATTTTCCTCAACGAAACCGCATCATCAGCGGTCTTAGCCTCGGCGTACTGGTAGTCGAAGCAGCCATCCGGAGCGGTTCCCTGATCACCGCTCGAATGGCTCTGGAACAAAGCCGCGAGGTGTTTGCCATACCCGGCTCCATCCACAACCCCCTGGCGAAAGGCTGCCACCGTCTGATTCGCGAAGGCGCCACCCTGGTGGAGACCGCCCAGGATATTGCCGAGCAACTGGGCGGGATGCTGGGTCTGGTCGAAGAGCGATCCCTGCAGGCGCGGACCGGGAAAGCGGACTCCACTGTCTCCCTGAGTTCGAGTGAGGAAAAGGTATTGGGCGACCTCGGCTTCGATCCCACCGACCTGGACAGCCTCGCGGTACGAACCCGGCTGGGCGCCGGCGAGCTCACCGCTATCTTGGTCCGCCTGGAGTTGCTTGGCCTGGTTGAGAACCGGGACGGCATTTACTGTCGCCTGGCATAATCCATCGATAGGCGACTAGCGGTTCCGACACTGAACCGATGGTCATTTTGCCGGCGGTTGCCTGGCGAAAGTTCTTGAGTTAGCCTGCGCGACCGCCCGGTAAACAACCGGCTTCATAACCTAACTCCGTAGCCGAGGGAACTGAATCGCCATGGATAAACCTTTTGTTGCCATCCTGATGGGCTCTGACTCGGATTTACCGGTCATGCAGGCTTGTATCGACGTGTTAAAACAACTCGCAGTCGATCATGAAGTCAAGATAACCTCGGCTCACCGCACGCCAGAAGCCACGCACCAGTATGTGCGCGCTGCTGATGAGCGCGGCTGCGTCGCCTTTATTTGCGCGGCGGGCATGGCCGCCCACCTCGCCGGGGCGGTATCGGCGCAGAC
>JBECKV010000123.1:0-7107 GCA_040235495.1 Porticoccaceae bacterium | reverse complement strand
TTCCGCTGGGGCTTGTGGCGGCCGCAGGACTGAATGCCGAGGAACTCGCCGCTCGCAGCCAGGGTTGCACCTTCGATCAGCTTCACCAGAGCGGCTACAACGCCAAATACCGCGTCGCGGATCAGGAACGCGATGGTGTCGCCGCTGAGATTATCTACCCCTCGGTGGGCATGGCGCTGTGTAATCACCCCGATTACGCATACAAGACCGCCTGTATGCACGCCTACAATGAGTGGTTGGCCAACTATGTCACCGATGCCCCCGAAGGCAGGCTGTTTGGGCTGGGTCAAACCTCTGGCGAGTCCGTCGAGCAAATGATCAGGGATTTCGAGGATTCCAAGAAAAAGGGTTTTGTCGGCATGATGATGCCCGGTGATCCCCAGCAGGAAGATTATGATCATCCCATGTACGACCCCCTATGGGAGTGCGCGACGGAGCTGAACATGCCCCTGTCCTTCCACATTCTGACCTCAAGCCGCGGCGCTATCGGATCTCTGAATCAGGTGCGCGGCAACAAAATCAATGGTTTCCTCGGCATTATCCGCAGTGTCCAGGACGTCATGGGCGTGTTTGTTCTGGGCGGCGTATTTGAGCGACATCCGAAACTGAAATTTATTGCCGCCGAAGCCGATGCGGGCTGGCTGCCGCACTATGCCTATCGCATGGACCATGCCTACGAACGCCACGGCGTCTGGCTGGGTGGTGGTAAACACCTGGCAAAAATGCCGAGCGAATACATTAATGACCACGTTTGGCTGACCTTCCAGGATGACTGGGTTGCGTTCAAGGTTGCTAACCTCATGAACCCGAAAAAACTGGTCTGGGCCAACGACTTCCCCCACAGTGATGCGACCTGGCCCTGGTCCCAGGAGATGCTCGAGAAGCACGCGTCTGATCTCACGGCCGAGCAGCAGCGGTGGATCATGAGGGACAACATCATCGAATGTTACAATTTGCCGGCGGATAAAATCCCCGCATGAAACCCTGAAAACCCGGTGCCGAAAAGCACCGGGTTTTCTGTCAGGCGCCGGAAATTTGTAATATAAAAAAACAAAAACAGACATCCTAAACATACCGGGAGGCCGCGTTATGAAATACGATATTAAAATCACTGGCGGTACCATCATAGACGGCGAAAACAAGCCGCGTTACCGGGGCGATGTGGGCATCAAGGATGGCAAGATAGTCGCCTTGGGCGCAGCGCCGGGCGACGCTGATAAAGTCATCGATGCCAGCGGCAAGATCGTCAGCCCCGGCTTTGTCGATTGTCATACCCACTATGACGCCCAGATTATCTGGGACAAAATGATGACCATTTCACCCTGGCACGGCGTTACCACCGTGTTGCTGGGTAATTGCGGATTCGGTGTCGCGCCGGTGCGGCCTGAGCACCGCGATACCATTGTCCGCACGCTGGAAAATGTCGAGGGTATGGATGCTTCCGCGCTCAAGGAGGGCTTGGGTGAGCACTGGCCTTTCGAGAGCTTCCCCGAATATTTGGATGCCATTGAGAACAATGGCATGGGGATCAATGTCGGTGTCCTGCTTGGTCATACCCCGATAAGGCTCTATGTAATGGGCGAGGACTCGACCGAACGAGCCGCAACCCCCGAAGAAGTGGCGAGGATGCGCGAAATCGTCCGCGAGGGCCTGCGTGCCGGCGCCATGGGTTTTGCCTCCTCCAAGGCTCCGACACACATTGGCGCGGGTGGTAAGCCAGTCCCCAGCCGCCTGGCTATCTATAAAGATGAAATTCTGGAAATCGCCAAGGTTATCGGCGAGGAGAAAACCGGTATTATCCAGTCCACTATCGGCGGCGATGTATTGCAGGACCAATTTGCCGAGATGTCCAGGGTGGCCGACTGCAACGTGACCTGGACAGCGCTTTTGCAAGGTATCAACCTGGGCGGTGGTGATCACCGGGAGCAATTGAAAAAGGCGGCGGCGCTGGCGGCTGAAGGCGCCAAGGTGTATCCACAGGTGAGTCCGCGCGCGCTCAATTTTGAAATGAACTTCAAGGCGCCGTTTATTTTCGAAAGCATGAATGTTTTCAAGCCGGTATCCGCGGCCGATATTGAAGGGAAGAAAGCGATCTACGCTACCGCCGAATTCCGTGACGCCCTTAAGCAGACCCTGGAAAAAGGCATGGGCCTGGGTATGGCCGGGTGGCCCAAAACCGTGATTTCCTTCTGTCCATCGAATCCCTCGCTGAATGAGCGACCGCTGTTTGAAGTGGCCGGGGAGCGTGGTCAGCATCCGGTCGACACGGTACTGGACCTGTCGCTGGAGAATAATCTGGAAATGCGTATCCGCATGCCCATCGCCAATCACGACGAGGATGAGGTCGAAGTGTTGTTGAAGGATCCCAATGTCGTGGTCGGGCTCTCCGATGGCGGCGCTCATGCCAGTCAACTCTGCGATGCCTGTTTTTCCACCTACATGCTCGGTCATTGGGTGCGGGAAAAGAGAGCCCTGGAGCTCGAGTACGCGGTTTATCTGCTGACCTCCAGACCCGCTGACGTCTGTAATATCACTGACCGGGGCCGCCTCAGGGAAGGACTCGCCGCTGACGTGGTGGTGTTCGACGCCGATACTGTCGGCGCTGGTGAGTTGCAGCGGGTATACGACTTTCCGGCGGGCGCCGACCGTCTGATTTCCGAGGCCCATGGCATCGAGGCCGTGATCGTCAACGGCGTCCTGTTGCGTGAGCGAGGCGTGGATCAGGTCAATCCCGTCAATGGCAATCTGCCTGGACGCCTTTTGCGCAACGGGGCCGCTGCCTGAGCCGCTAATCCGCGCGAGTGGCGGGCAACACCCGACCCCGCACGCTTCAGCGTGTCGGGGTTCTTTTTGGCTTTGATTTAGTGGTTAAAATTAAGGTTTTCAATACCGTAGTGAAGGACTATTGACCATGGCGGAACTTATCTCCGATGCTTTTGTTTTCGATGCCGATGCCCACATCCTCGAGCCGCCGGATATGTGGGAGAACTACCTTGAGAACGCGTACAAGGATAGAGCCATTAAATTTCGGGTAAACGATAAAGGCGTTGAACAGCTCTTTGCCGATGGCCAGGTGATTTTGCCCAACTGCACGGCCGCCCTGGGTGGCGTCAATATCGATCGTACCGAGGCCTTTAATCCCCGAGGTTCGCTGACCTACCTGGACGGCGCCCCCCTGGGCAGCATGAATGGCGCTGAACGCCTGATGCAATTTGACCACTGGGGCCTGAGCGCCGGGCTGGTGTTGCCTACCATCGGCATTCTCTGGGATAGCGACGACAATCAGCTGGCCAATGCCTATTGCCGGGCCTATAACAACTGGGTTTATGATTTTCAGGCAGCGGACCGAAACCGCCTGGTAATTGCTGCCAATCTCAATTTCCATGATATCGATGGAGCGGTAAAAGAGCTGGATGTGCGGCTCAAGCAGGGCTTTAAAGGCGTGTTTCTGCCGCCGGAGCGGGTCGATGGTCACGGCTTTGCCAGCGATTATTTCGACCCCTTGTGGGCGCGCATCGAGGAAGCCGGTGTTCCTCTACTGATTCACGTGATCGTGCGTTCGCGTCGCTTCGTTACCGGTTTTGTCGGTGACTGGTATGAAACCCCGGCCAATCGTACCTTTAGTTTTGCCCTCGGCGCGGCGTCCCAGGTCATGCCCGCCTGCATGGCCATGGTAGTCGACGGTCTGTTCGATAAATTTCCCGGACTGAAGGTTTTGGCCATCGAGGCTGGCGCCGGTTGGGCGCCCTATGCCATGGACAGGCTGGACGAGAAATACCAGCATTTCTCCGGCTTTGATCGCCAACTCGAGCTGGGTAAACCCAGTGAATACTTTCGGCGCAATTTATGGTTCGTGGCTGAGCCCGAAGAGCGCACTATCGGCAGCTGTCTGGAGCTGATCGGTGAGGATCGCATACTTTGGGGTTCTGACTTCCCCCATATCGACTCCCATATCGATGCACCGGCCCAGGTTGGTGAGAAACTGGCTAATCTGCCAGAGCATCTGCAACGGGCGGTGCTCGGGGAAAATGCTCGAAAATTGTTCCGACTATAGTTTGGTAAATTAGCGTGGCAAATCGCTCTCCGTTCATGTAGGCTTCATCAAATAAATTTGATGGAGGTTTATTTATGAGCGAGCAGTCGATTGTAGCGGTAGCCGCCGGCCTGCGGCCCCTGATCAGTAAACACCGAAGGGAGGGCGAGACTAACGCGCGTCTGGCACCCGAAGTCGTCGAGGCCGTGGGTAAAGCGGGCATGTTTCGCCTGTTCGCGCCAAAGGAAGTCGGTGGTCTGGAGGTGACGCCTTCCGAAGCCTTTGGCGCGGTGGTGGAGATGGCCGCCGCCGATCCGGCTGTCACCTGGTACGTGGTCAATTCGATGCCAGGTTGCATGATGACCGCGAAACTCCCGGAAGCGGAGCGTAAAAAAGTGTTCGCGGATCCGGACAGGCATTTTGGTTTTTCGGCGGTTGCGCTGTCCAAAGCGACACCGGTGGAGGGCGGCTTCGTCCTTAATGGCTCCTGGCCGGTGGTCACCGGCGTGGAGGATTCCCGCTGGTGCGCGCTGGCCGGGCTGGTCTGGGAAGGCGACGCAATCCGGAAAATCGATGGTCGACCCGATGCCCGTATTTTTCTGATTCCCACCGAGCAACTGGAAATCGAACAGACCTGGCAAAATGCCGCGGCCATGCGTGGTACCGGCAGTAATAAGGTCAATGCCAAAGATGTGTTTGTGCCCGAAGTCAGGGCCTGTGTTCCCGGTGGCAAGCCGCTCATCGACCGGCCCATGTTTCGCGGCTCGCCGACAGCGCTGACCCTGCCTATTTTCGCCGCTGTCGCGGTTGGCGTTTTAAAAGGCGCAATAGAAGCCGCCAGCGCGGAAATCAAACAGAAAGTCTCCTCGGTAACCGGCAAGGCGCTGCGTGACCAGACCGAAACCCAGATCGCCGTGGCCGATGCCAATGCGGCATTACGGGCAATCCGCGCGGGTGCGGTCGAGGCTTTCGACCGGGCCTGGGATTACACCAGCCGCGGCGAGGAAGTGCCCATGGAGCTGCGGGCCGACCTGTATGCCTCCAGTTTCTACGCCGGCGATGTCGCCCGCCAGATGATCAGTAATCTCTACACCAAGGGTTCCCGCGCGGCCTTTATGCAGGGTCACGCCCTGGAGCGCTGCCTGGCGAATATCCATGCCATCATCGCCGCTATAGACGCGCGTCGCGGGTTTCATCATTCTGCTGGTGCGGTACTACTGGGCGGCGCGCCTCTGGAGCCCGCTTTTTAAGCCGTATTGATGTTGATAAAGATGCTATCACCGCAAATAATCCGCTTAGGGGAATAAGATGTCTGAACAATCTGATCAAGCCATGCAATTTGTCGGTAAGGTGATTAACGATGCCACGGGCATGATGGGCATCCGCCTGTGTGCTATCGGTGACCGCCTGGATCTGTTCAAAACCATTGCCGATAGCGGGCCCCTTACCAGCGAGGAGCTGGCCGAGCAGACCGGCCTGAATGAGCGCTACCTGCGGGAATGGATTTATGGCATCTCCCTGGCGGGTTATCTGAATTTCGACAAGGGTAGCCGCAGGGTCTCAATGCCCGCGGCCCATATACCGGCGCTGGTGGAAGAGGGCGGGCCACTTTATCAGGGCGGGCTATTCCGTATGTTCAATGCCATGCTCCAACCCTATGAGGATCTGATCAAATCCTTTGAACAGGGCGGTGGCATCGACTACGAAACCTATAACCAGGACTTCTGGAAAGGCCTCGAACACAACACCTGCGTACGCTACAAAAACAATCTGGTCAGCCAGTGGCTGCCGGAGATGCCAGCGGTAATCGAAAAACTGGAAAATGGCGGCACTTTTGCCGACTTCGGTTGCGGCGCCGGCCGTTCCTCCATCGAACTGGCCAAACGTTTCCCCAATGCCCGTTTCTTCGGCTACGATCTGTTTCCCGGCAACGTTGAAAAAGCGCGTGCAAATGCCGCCGCTGCCGGTGTCGCCGACCGCATTCGATTTGAAATCGCTGATTTTGCCCGCGGTATCGATGGTCAGTTCGACGTGGTGGCCACTTTTGACGTGATTCACGACATGGCCGACCCCAAGGGGGGTATCCGGGCCCTGCGCCGTGCCTGCAAGGACGACGGCATTTACATACTCATGGACATCGACTGCACCGATGACCCGGCTGATAACCAAGGCCCCCTGGCGGTCTTCAAGCTCGGCGCCAGCCTGCACTTTTGCATGACCACTTCCCTGGCCCAGGGCGGTATGGGTCTGGGCACGGTGGGTCTGCCGGAATCGCGAGTGAAGGAATTCTGCGACGAGGCCGGCTTTAGTTCCGTGCGGCGCTTGCCCATCCAGCACCCTCTTAACGCCCTCTACGAAATCCGCCCCTGAAAACCCCGGCCGTTAATGGCTTTGCCGTACACTAGCCGGCCGCCCACCGCTCCAGGCCGGGCGGTATTTTTATGGCGGCAGAAGTCTTCTTACTAAGGACAACCCATGCCCATCCCCGGTTTTCACGGCCCCATGACCGTGCTGGTGGCTTTCATCACGCTGGGCGTCGTCTACGGTGTCTGGTTCGCCTACGCGGTATTCCTGGTAGCGCTGGTCGATGATATGGGCTGGTCCCGTTCGCTCACTGCTGGCGCAATTTCCGTGGTCAGCGTCGTGCACGGATTATCAGGGCCGTTTATCGGTCGGCTTATTGAACGCTTTGGCGCCTCCCGGGTAATCGCCCTGGGGGGCTTGCTGTTTACCATCGGCATGGCTCTTACCTCGCAGGTGCAAACCTGGTGGCAGTTGTATTTCACTTTTGGCGTCATCGCCGCCGCGGGCATAGCCATGTCCGGTTGGGTCCCTTTTATCGTCTGCGTCGAAGGCTGGTACGCGGACAATCTGGGTACGGCTCTGGGCTTGGCCCTGGCCGGGGTTGGTTTTGGCATCCTGGTGGGGGTGCCCGCCATCAACGCCCTGGTGGAGGCTTTGAGCTGGCGGCATACCTTTATTTTCCTCGCCGCCATTGGGCCTATCTGGATTATTCCCGCCGCCCTGTTTTTATTGCAAGCGCCGCCCAGGCATCAATCGCATCAGCCTCGACG
>JBECKV010000147.1:0-54198 GCA_040235495.1 Porticoccaceae bacterium | reverse complement strand
TTGATCGTCGGTTTCGCCGTGCCACTGATTCTCGCCCTGACCCTGGGTGCCGACTTTCTGTTTGGACCCACGATCAACCGCGTTACCCTGTTCGCCCTGATCCTGTCCCTGGGCATGCTGGTGGACGGCGCTATCGTAGTAGTGGAAAACATCCATCGGCATTTTCTCGACCTCGGCGACGGCGACAAGCGCCAGGCGGTCATCCAGGCCACTAACGAAATCGGCAACCCCACCAACCTGGCGACCTTCGCCATCATGTTGGCGTTTGCCTCCCAGTTTGTGTTGACCGGCATGGTAGGCCAGTACTTCTATCCCCTGGCCTTCAATGTGCCCGTCACCATGCTGGCCTCGGTGCTGATCGCCTACATCGTCACACCCTGGGCGACTTACAAACTGCTGGACCCCGCGACCCTCAATACCGGACCTCGCCTGAGCCGCCAGCTACGGCTCCAGGAGCGCCTGAAAGACGTTCTGGACCAGGCCAGTCGCCTGGGAATAAACATCCCACTTGGCGACGGCAGAGGTTTTACCCTGGCAAATTTTTATCAGCGGATTCTTATCCCCTTGATTGACAGGCGCGGTCTTCGACGCCTGTTTTATCTGTTCGTCGTCGTGTTAATTCTGCTCGCCATCCTGCAATCCGCCTGGCAATTTATCCGGCCCGCTGGCGTCAATGGCCCGCAGTCCTACCTGGGCGTACCCATTGCCATGCTCATGAAAGACAACAAAAACACCTTTAACGTGACCATTACTTTGCCTGCGTCAACGCCGGTCGAAGTCACCGACCAGGCCGCGCGGGAAATCAGCAAGGTGTTGATCAAAAACCGCTACGTCACCGATTATCAGGTCTGGATCGGCCAGTCCGGCGTCATCGACTTTAACGGCCTGTTACGGGGCGCGAAGAATAAGCAGGGCGCCAATATCGCGGAAATCCGGGTAAATCTGATCGATAAAAAACGCAGAAAAAAAAGCTCCATCGAAATCGTTTACGACCTGCGTCCCGCTATCGAAGCCATCTCGCGTCGCTACCCCGGCAGCACGATTCAACTGCTTGAGGACCCGCCCGGCCCCCCCCTGCGCGCTACCGTACTGGCCGAAATTTATGGCCAAAACCTGAACACCATGGCGGGTATCGCCGAACAGGTCAAAAGCCGCTTCGAACGAACCTATGACATGGTCGAAGTCTATCACTCGGTTCCCGACGCCACGCGCGAATACCGGATCACCCTGGACCGGGAAAAGGCAACGCTGGCTGGTGTCAACACGGTTGCAGTGGCGACCCTGCTGCGTCAAGTCTTCGACGGCGAAGTCATTGGACGCGTCCATCTGTCCGAGGAAAAAAACCCCGTGCCCATCCTCATGCAAATCCCCAGGCGCTCCACCATCGGGCCAGAGGACCTGTCCATGGTGTTTATCAGTGGTAAAAATGGCGAGGCCATCCCTCTCTCCGAATTGACCAAATTGGAACTCATCAACGAAGCCACGCCTATCTATCGCAAGGATTTCGAGCGGGTAGTGTACGTCGCCGGCGAGCTGAAACAGATTTCACCGCTGTATGCCGTGCTCGATCTGGAACAACAGCTCAATGGCCTGGAACTGGACGATGGGCACCGCCTGGGGACCGCCAACCTGGGCCTGAAAAAGGACGTGCCCGACGCCCTGGGCGGCTATCGATTATTCTGGGATGGCGAACTGCGCCTCTTGCTGGACACCGTCAACGACATGATGAATTCATTCGGACTGGCTATATTGCTTATTTATGTTTTGCTGGTGGCCTACTATCAATCCTTCAAAATACCACTGATCGCGATGTCGGCCATTCCCCTGGGTATTATTGGCATATTCCCGGCCCATTGGATGCTCGACCAGGCCTTCAGCTCAACCTCCATGATCGGCATTATCGCCCTGGCCGGCATCGTGGTGCGCAATTCCCTGCTGATCATCGACTTCGTCATTGATTTTCGCGCCGGGGGCGCACCGGTTCGCGAGGCGATATTACAGGGCACCCTGTTGCGTTTGAGACCCATACTGCTGACTGCCCTGTCGACCATGCTGGGCAGTGCCGTGATGATTAACGACCCTATATTCGGAGGTCTGGCGATATCCCTGATCGCGGGTACCGTGGTGTCCACCGCGCTCACGGTGATCGTGGTGCCACTGTTGTTTTATCAATTCCTGATCAATGAAGAAGCGCGACCAATTAAAGCAGGCGCGGCATCATGACCAAGACTTTTCATCTCTCCCGTGCATTGATTGCCACTAGCCTCTGCTTGGTCGCCGTGGCGTCAAACGCATCCGCCGTTGAAGCTGAGACCCTGGAGCAAGCCTGGGAGCAGGCGCTTTCCAGTAACTTCAAAATCGAGGCCGCCCGGCAGGAACAAAAGGCCGCCGAAGCTCAGGTGAAAAGCGCCCGCGCACAACGCATCCCGAACTTCGCTCTGGCCGCGGAACATCTCAGGCTCGATAGCTCGCCAACCATTACCACTACTTTTTCCGGCAATCCGCTGACCGTTACCTATTGGGACCAGGAATCCACCTATTACGGCGCTTCGACCACCCTGCCGCTCTACACCGGCGGGCGTATCACCGCCGATATCAACGCCGCACGGGCTCAGGAATCCGCCAGTTCCGCCAACACCTCCCACACCATCAGTAACGTTAAACTCGACGTCGCAAGGGCCTATATCACGGTACTCAAAAGCCAGAGCGGATTGAAACTGGCGCAAAGCCACGTCAAAAGCCTGAGCGCGCACCAGACTGATGTCGACAACCTCCTGAAACAGGGTCTGGTGGCCAACAACCAACTGCTGATGGCCAGGGTTGCGCTCGCTGGAGCAAACCAGGCATTGCTTAAAGCCGAACATCAAGTGCAACTGGCGGCGGTGAATTACAACCGCCTGCTCAACCGTCCGCTAGACGCGGCAGTTCAGCTCGCGCCACTGGATTTGCAACCCGTAACATTAAACCTGGGACAGTTAAATGACGATGCCTTAAACCGCCGCGCCGATCTGAAGGCCCTGCGACATCGCGTAAAAGTGCTGGAGGAAAATGCCGAGGTAGCCAAGGCGACCAGCAAACCACAGCTTGGGCTGAGCGGCACCTACCTGCATCACGATAACCGGATCATGGACGACAACGATATGCTGGCGACCCACCTCACCATGCTCTGGCAGGTATTTGACGGCGGCGCTAGCCGTCAGCGCGGCGATCAAATTCAACGCCAGGCCGCGGCGCTTAGCGCGCAACAGGCGGAGCTAAGGGACCTTGTCGTCATGCAGGTCAAACAAGCCTGGCTGGCCCTGGAAACAGCCAAAAAAAGCCAGGACATGACCGCGCTTAACATCGAACAGGCTGAAGAAAACCTGCGCGTCAGCAACAACCGCTATCAGGCCGGCCTGATCACGAATACCGAAGTACTCGAAGCGGAAAATCTCCGCCTCCAGGCTCACCACGATCACAACTCGGCGATCCATGAAGCCGTCATGGCCAACCTGGAACTTAAACACGCCGCAGGCATGCTTTAGAAACTAGTTATAATTGGCGGCAAATTTTTCAACGACATGCAGAAGGGCTGCGGAATTTGGTTTCTTTGACTTCGTCGAGAGGCTTAAGTCACGGTTCAACGTTTCACATCTGAGGCGCCGGGGTAGCGGCGTTCGGTAGTGTTCGGATACGTTCAATTACCCTTGCGTGTCAAGCAAATAAAAATTCCAAGAGAAGCTAATAGCAGCGCCGTGCTTGAAATAATTGCAACGGGATAGTACAGGTTGCCGGCAAGCTCTAACTGGCTATATTTGATGACCATAATAAGTCCTTCCAGAGCTAAGGCGATACAAACCGTGCCAATGAACCTTGGAATCGTTCTTCTCAGGTTTTCGATCGCACCTTCACGCTCTTCTATCCCTGAATACTCCCTGTTTATTACCAAGGCAAGTTCAAAAACAGCCAAAGCGATAATGCCGATGTTAATTCCCCTGAGAAATATTTGCATTACGTCCTCGCCTGCTACTACACCTAAAAAAATAGACCTTCCAAGCGATAACACCATTGCCAAAGCCATCCCCAGGAAAATAAATGTAAATAGCTTTGCGATGATAAAACGTATGATATGACTAATATCTTGCTTCATTTAATATCCATTTTTAACACAACGCTGCATATGAACAGCCTGTGGTTTCGCACTTTCTTGATACCTACCCCACACCACACAATGTGATTCTTTCACTCCTTGCGGAATCCTTGGCGTGTTGTCGCCGTCAAACCACCGCGAATCAGATTTATATCCTGGGTAAACCGGAGGACTTAGTGAATTTGGACCACAAAAGAAGGAGAATGATCACACTACAGCGGAAAGGGAAGGGATTGACGCTTACAGCCTAAGGGCTGTAAGCGCCCTGCGGACTTCGTCGCTAACGCTCCTCGTCCAAAGTGCTCGGTCGTATTTTGTCGAACCGCGAGGGTTCTCACCCTCCCGTCAAGGTCACCGATACTTGCCTGATTAGCGGCGAATGGGTGGCAATGGCGACTTTATCGGACTCTGGCGGTGAGGGAGGGATTCGAACCCTCGATACGTTTCCGTATACTCCCTTAGCAGGGGAGCGCCTTCGACCACTCGGCCACCTCACCGGGATGTGTTCGCCCGAAGGGCATTTAGTATCGGTACGACGCGGTAAAAATCGGGTTTAGTGCCGGGCCGCGAGCGAGGCGGGATGATAGCACAGGGGTCAAAAAAACAAAGGGGCTAGCGCGCCCCCTCGTTATGTTGTTTTTCGTTTTGTATCCGCTGGTATATTTCTTCGCGGTGCACCGATACATTTCGGGGGGCATTGACTCCAAGGCGAACTTGATTGCCTTTAACACCCAACACGGTGACCGTGACATCGTCACCGATTATGAGCGTCTCTCCCACACGTCTCGTCAATATCAACATTGTCGTCCTCTCCTTAAATAAAAATTGCCGCTCGCGCGACATTCCTGGGTGAAGTTTTTATTATTTTTTTGCCAAACCTTATCCTATCAGGCTCAGCTCTATATGATACCGGTTTTCAATTGGGGAACAAGCACAAAAGAATTAAGGTTATTCTTTTTAGCTATATATTCGGTATTCAAGCCAGTATCAAATCCCTAGGCGCTGGTCTCTGGCGTACCCGCCAACCCGAAAGCCTCATGCAATGCCCTTACCGCAAGCTCCAGGTATTTCTCTTCAATCACCACGCTGACTTTTATTTCCGAGGTGGTGATCATCTGAATATTAATGTTGTGCTGGGCCAGGGTGGCAAACATTTTTGAGGCCACGCCAGCATGGGAACGCATGCCCACACCCACCAGGGATACCTTGACGATGTCCGCCGCCGCCAACACGGAACGAGCGCCAAGATCGTCCGCAATCCGCTCCAGCAATTGCCGGGCGCGGAGCATGTCATTGCGGTGGACGGTGAAGGTCAGCGCGGTGGAACCATCTTCGGCGACGTTCTGGACGATGACATCGACTTCGATGTTGGCATCACCAATAGGACCGAGGATGCTGTAAGCGACGCCCGGCTTATCGGGAATGCCCTGAATAGTCAGCTTGGCTTCATCGCGGTTAAAGGCGATACCGGATACCACGGGTTTTTCCATCTGCTCTTCTGCCTCCAGAGTTATCAGCGTTCCCGAGCCTTCTTCAAAGCTGGACAGAACCCTGAGTGGAACCTTGTATTTGCCCGCGAACTCAACCGAACGTATCTGTAACACCTTCGAGCCCAGGCTGGCCATTTCCAGCATTTCCTCGAAGGTGATTCGCTCCAGCCGCCGCGCGCTTTCGACGACACGGGGATCCGTGGTGTACACACCGTCGACATCGGTATAGATCTGGCATTCATCGGCTTTTAGTGCCGCCGCCAGCGCCACTGCGGTGGTATCGGAGCCGCCGCGTCCCAGCGTGGTTATGTTGTCCGCTTCATCGACCCCCTGAAATCCGGCCACCACCAGTACCAGTCCCTGGTCGAGATCGGCCTTCATCCGCTCAGTATCGATATGCTCGATACGCGCCTTACCATGGGCCGAATCAGTAAGAATTCGAACCTGGGCGCCAGTATAGGAGCGCGCCGGACAGGCTATTTTGTCCAGGGCGATCGACAGCAGCGCGATGGTTACCTGCTCGCCGGTTGACACCAGCACGTCCATCTCCCGCAGACATGGCGTCTCGCTGATTTCCTGAGCCAGGCTAATCAGCCGGTTGGTCTCGCCGCTCATGGCCGAGACCACCACCACGACGTCATCTCCACCGGCGCGAAAACGCGCCACCCGCTCAGCGACGGCCTCGATCCGCTCAATGGAACCGACCGAGGTGCCGCCATATTTCTGGACAATTAAAGCCATCGTGAACTCAATTCCAGTGAATCATTTTCGCCATATGGCCGACCCCACACCACAGCGCTTTATCATTCCGGACAGGGGAAGCTGCCCGAAATTGCGTCGCGGCGTTGTCGGAGCGCCGAACAGCGGTTAAAAGTGGGCGGCGAATCTACACTATTTCAGTGCAAAACTAAACTGCTACGGAGCCCCGGTGGGGCCAAGATTTTTTTCCACCCAGGCGAATACGGAGTCGATCGCGGCGGGTAGCGCCACGACCTCGGTACCGCCGCCCTGGGCCATATCCGGCCGGCCGCCGCCCTTGCCGCCCACCTGCCGGGCGACGAACTTCATCAGGTCACCAGCCTTGATGCGGGCAGTGAGATCCTGGGTGACGCCAGCGATCAGGGCCACCTTGTTGTCGTCAATCGTTGCCAGCATGACCACACCACTACCGATGCGGGATTTAATCCGGTCGGCCATGTCGCGCAGGGTTTTGGCATCCGCGCCCTCGATGACGGTGGCCAACACGGACACTTCGCCGATAGTCTTCACACCATCGAGAATATCGCCGCTGGAACTGCTGGCAAGCTTCACCTTCAAGGCTGTCAGTTGCTTGTGTAGCTGCTTGTTTTCCTCCACCAGCTGTATGGCTTTTTCCTCGGCGCCCTCGCGCCGGGTTTTCAGAATAGCTGTCACGCGGTCGAACCGACTTTCCAGTTCGCGGTAGTAAGCCAGTGCCGCCGCACCAGTCAAGGCCTCCACGCGCCGAATGCCAGCGGCAATGCCTGACTCGGAAGCGATTTTTATCAGGCCAATATCACCCGTTAGACGCACGTGGGTGCCGCCGCATAGCTCCACGGAAAATTGATTACCCATGGTCAGCACGCGGACGGTATCACCGTATTTCTCTCCGAACAGGGCCATGGCGCCCCGCTCTTGGGCGGCTTCCATGGACATCTCTTCAGACTGGACCGGCGTGTTGCGCCAGATCTCGGTGTTCACAAGCGCCTCGATATCGGCCAGTTCCTGGGGGGTCAGCGCCTGACCATGGCTGAAATCGAAACGCAGTCTCTGCGCATCCACCAGCGAGCCCTGCTGATTCACGTGATCGCCCAAGCGCTGACGCAAGGCCGCGTGGAGAAGGTGGGTGGCGGAGTGGTTTCGCGCCGTTGCCGCGCGGGTCTGGGCATCGACAGCCACGCGGACACTGGCGCCGACTTTCAAATCACCGCTATGAACGTGGCCGATATGAAGATGATTAGCGCCCTGCTTTTTGCAGTCCGTGATGTCAAAGCGCAGACCTTCGGCCAGCAACAGACCGCGATCGCCGACCTGACCACCAGACTCGCCATAACAGGGCGTGGAGTCGAGTACGACGACGGCCTCGTCTCCGGTTTGGACCGAGGTCACCGGCTCGCCATCCCGAAACAGGGCCAGGACGCGGGCTTCTCCTTCGAGCATGTCATAACCAATAAACGCGGTCTCTCCTTCAACCTCGAGCTTGTTGGTGTAGTCCACCTCAAAATGGCCGGCCGCCCTGGCGCGCTGACGCTGGGCGTCCATACACCGTTCGTAGCCCTCAAGATCAAGGCTGTAGTTACGCTCCCTGGCAATGTCGTTGGTCAGATCAACCGGGAAGCCATAGGTATCGTACAAGCGAAAAATCAGCTCACCGGGAATCACTGTCTCTTTCAGTCCGGCCAATGCTTCCTCAAGCACAGCCAGGCCGCGATCCAGGGTTTTGGCAAACTGTAGTTCCTCTTCGCGCAGGGCTTTCTCCACCCGCTCTCGCCCACGGGTCAACTCGGGGTAGGCCTCACCCATTTGTGCTACCAGGGGCGCCACCAGTCGGTGGAAGAAGGGCTCGCTGACACCGAGCTTGTGACCATGGCGCAGGGCCCGGCGAATGATTCGACGCAGCACATAGCCACGCCCCTCGTTGGAGGGCAGCACGCCATCGACAATCAAAAAAGCGCAGGAACGGATATGGTCGGCAAGTACGCGCAGGGATTGATTATCCAGATCCGACGTGCCGGTCAGCCTGGCCGCCGCCGTAATCAGCGCATCAAAAATATCGATTTCATAATTGCTGTGCACGCCCTGCATCACCGCGGCAATGCGCTCCAGCCCCATGCCGGTATCGATGGAGGGTTTGGGCAGTGGTTTCATGGCGCCATCGGCGCCGCGCTCGTACTGCATGAACACCAGATTCCAGATCTCGATATAGCGGTCGAGGTCATCATCCTCGCTACCGGGAGGGCCGCCGGGGACGTCCTCTCCGTGGTCATAAAAAATCTCCGAACAGGGACCGCAGGGACCGGTGTCGCCCATCTGCCAGAAGTTATCCTCGTCCAGGCGCGACAGCCGTTGCGGGTCGATACCGATCTCCTTGATCCAGATTTCCGCCGCCTCGTCATCGGATACATGCACCGTTACCCAGAGGCGCTCCTTGGGTAATCCCAGCACCTGGGTGAGAAACTCCCAGGCGTAGCCAATGGCTTCGCGCTTGAAATAATCGCCAAAGCTGAAGTTGCCCAGCATTTCAAAAAAGGTGTGATGGCGGGCGGTAAAACCGACATTTTCGAGGTCGTTGTGCTTGCCACCAGCGCGCACGCAGCGCTGGGAGCTGGTGGCCCGCCGGTAATCCCGCTCCTCGGCACCCAGGAAAACGTCCTTGAACTGCACCATGCCGGCATTGGTAAACAGCAGGGTCGGATCATTAGCGGGCACCAGGCTGCTGCCGGCCACGAGCGCATGGCCATTGCGCTCGAAATAGTCCAGAAAAGCCTGACGAATTGCTGCGGTGGACCTGATTGCTGACATGAATTGCCTCGCCCCTGGGGGTTAGTCTCTTGCCTGGATTTATCGTCGGCGGAATTAACGTCGATGGAGAGTGTCGATTGCCGAATGACCGCTAATGAAACACGGCCACGGCTGGCGGGTCCATCAAAAGCCGAGCGAGGACTCGCTAAAGTTTTTACCGCCGAGGATATGCAAATGCAAATGAAAAACAGTCTGTCCGGCTCCCGCACCATTGTTTATGATCAAACGAAAAGCCTCATCCACCCCGGCCTGACGGGCGATTTCCCCAGCGGCCAGCATGACATGTCCGAGCAGTGCCTTGTCTTCGTCACTGGCATCCACAAGACGCGGAATCGGCTTTCTGGGAATCACCAGTAAATGCACCGGGGCCTTGGGCGCGATATCCTTTATGGCAATGCAGTGTTCGTCCTCGTAGACGATATCGGCGGGCAATTCTCGGTTGATAATTTTGGCAAACAGGGTTTCAGTCATCGCCGGCTTCCTCTTGCGAATTGCGAAGCAGTTTTGATGGGGAGCTTCACACGCTCTACCAGGTATAAAACAGTGCTATCGGGCAACGGACACTGGCTCAGGCAGGGCTGGAACCACGCCGGGGTTTATCCAGTTTTTCATCGACGCTCAGCACCCGCGCCTCACTCTCCAGCATCACGGGAACACCGTCACGTATGGGATAGGCCAGGCCACTGGCCCGGCACACCAGCTCCTGCCGCTCCCGGTCGTATTCGAGGGAAGCCTTGCTGACGGGACACACCAAAATACTGAGTAGTCTTTTATCAAGCATAGAGGTTTCAAGCATAGAGGCAAGCAATGCCACGGTTGCCAAAGATCAGAATTTTAGTGGAATCCCGGCCCAAACTCTACGATCGGCGTATTCACAACCCAAGCGCCGGCAGTGTCCGCCGAATTATCGGGCAGTTACGGCGCGGCGTGGAGCAAGGGAAAATGTTTCAGTACCAGCGCGGGGTCGAGGCGCACATGGTACCAGTTCATGCGCCAATCCAGATGCGGGCCCGTGGCCCGGCCGCTAGCGCCAACCAAGGCCACTTCCTGACCCTGCTCCACCACCGCTCCCTCCTCCACCAGTACCTCACTGAGGTGAATGAACGTTGTTGAGATGCCATAGCCATGATCGATGATCAGGGTGCCGCCGGAAAAATACATGTCCGGGTGGGCCAGTTTCACCACGCCGGCCGCCGGAGCCCGAACAGGCGCCCCGACCGGACCCGCGATGTCCAGGCCGAAGTGGGGGCGCTTGGGCACGCCATTATAAACTCGCTGGCTGCCGTAAACTCCGGTGATAATCCCTTCGAGGGGTTTGATGAAGCCACGATAAAAATCCCCGCGGTCGGCGCTGGTAGCCCGAGCCCGATTGACCATGGCGGTTTCCTTTTCAATGCGCGCCAGCACCTCTTTGGGTGGGGTGACAGTCTCCTGCGGCACGCCCTCGATACGCTGAATATCGTATTCCCGTTTAGCAACGGTATAGTGATGAGTACGCTTGTCGTTACCGTTTTCCAGGGTCAGACTGACACTGCCGCCGGCATCGCGATCCAGCCCCACCACGAAACGCCCCGCCGCGTCTACCTTGAGCTCCCGGGACTCGAAATAAACGCGCGTGCCGGGGACCGTCCTGCCGATCAGCATGGCGCCCGGCAGCCACTCTCCGGTCAGTTGCAGCGCCTGGGTCTCGCTATCGTCGGCTAGCGCCAGTAGAGACGCCAGCGTCAGTAACAACAGTAAACCGGGATCGAATTTCCGCACACGCTTTCCTATAGAATTTCGAGGGTTAAGGTGTTCTTTCCAAGCAACGATAAAGCCATGGCCTTCACACCCCCCTTTGCCCTGCGCAGCGGTCATCTCCAAACCCTAATGGTGGGATCCCGCCTGCGCCAGGTCCGCTTACGGCATAGCATACAACGGGTGGGTCAACACGAGGAACCTCGTTTGATTGACTGCGGTGGTGGTGTGCGCCTGATCGGCGCCCTTAATCGCGCCAGGCGACCTGATGAAACCAGCAATCGGGCGTCCGCCGGTCAAGCGTCAAATGACAGCAGCCCCCTGGTGATCCTGCTGCACGGCTGGGAGGGCTGTTATACGTCCACCTATATGACCACCGCCACCAACGCCCTGGTCAGTGCCGGTTTTGATGTCTTCCGCCTCAACCTCCGCGACCACGGACCCAGCCTGCACCTGAACCCGGCTCTTTTTAACGCCACCCTGACCGATGAAGTCAGCCGGGCCATAGGCGTTATTATCAAGCAGCTGCAAGCTCGAGACTCCTTTCTGGCCGGCTATTCCCTGGGGGGTAATTTCGCCCTGCGCATCGCCGCGGACCATGGCAAGCACCTGGGCCTGAAATCGGCCATGGCCGTGTGCCCGCCACTGGACCCGGCCAGAACCATGGCCATTCTCGAAAATCCCCTGTCGCCCTACCAGTTTTATTTTTACCGCAAGTGGCGCGACACGCTGCAAAACAAGCTGCACTATTTCCCGGAATTGGGTTATCAGAAACAACTCGACAGGAGCCGAACCCTGGCCGATATCAATCGCTTCTTCATTCCCGAACATACCCCCTATGAACGGGCGGAGGATTATTTCGCCGCCTACGCCCTGACCGGCAAACGCCTTGCGGAACTGGACATCCCCGCCCTGCTGCTAACGGCGGAGGATGACCCGATTATCCCGGTCGTCGATCTGCCCTCGGTGGCGGGCGCGGCGCATCTGCAAATAGAAGTTACCGCCCATGGTGGCCATTGCGGTTATATAAGGAATTATCGCCTGGGGAGTTGGGCGGATTGGCGTTTAGTGGAGTATTTCAGCAAGCACTCGGGCAAACAGGGTTTAACACACGTCTAGCACATACCCGCGGCAAGCCAGGTGAACTGCCAGGCCGGAGACGGCGGTTGCGCGGTCAGAATGTTTCACGGCGCTTCACCGCCCAGCGCCAGGCTAATCTGATCAGCCTCAAAGCCCCGATATTGCAAAAACCGCATACGTCTGGCTCTGTCACGCATATCCTTCGGTGGTCCCTCGCCATATTTTTTTTCCGCCACGAAGCGGGCGTGGGCATACCAGTCTACCCCGCTGGCGGCGAAAATTTCGCTGACCAGCGCCGATGCCACACCACAATGAATGAGTTCCTGCTTGATGCGGCGCGGCCCCTGCCCCTTGTTATAGCGGGCCCGAAGAAAAGCCTCGGCAAAGCGATGGTCGCATTGCAGGCCATCCTCGCCCAGCCTGTTCAGCACCTCATTCAACAGCCGTGAGTCAGCACCCGGAACCGGGAGTCGGCGGGACAATTTGTCAGCCAATTCGGCGCGGCTGTGTTCCCGCCTGGCCAGCAGGTTCATGGCGGCGATGCGCAGGTTGGCACGGGTGGCCGAGTCATCGGCACTCGCGACATTGTCGCCATGGCTTGAGCGCTTGTCGTTCATGCGACTCTTACTATTATTTGTGTGCCGGTATTTGTATGCCGGGCTCCAGTCAGTCTCCGGTCTGAAGATGGATTTGCGTTCATTGATCTCCCGCAGGGCCCGCTCGGGAAGCCCCTGGTTGGCAAGTTCCCTGTTGGGAAGCTCTCTGTTGGGAAGTCCTCTGTTGGGAAATTCCTTGCGGATTTTGCTCGCCCTCGATGAGGCTCGCTCCGACCCGAGATGCCGGCTCCTCCTTGACCAGCCCCAACCAACGCCCGATTCGGCTGAATACGGCCCGCAGCAATCGCCAGATTTTCGGTAATAGCCAAATCACCAGGACGATGAAGACAATCATGGCGCCGACGAATACCCAGGGGTGATTGAGCATGGTCCACAGGCCGCCAAACACCAGCAAATCCTCGCCGATGGAAGCAACCCAGTTGGAGAAAGGCTCGGGGCTGGTATTGATCAGCACCCGCGACGAGGCCTTGGTGAAATGGCTGCCGGTGGCCATGGCGCCACCGACAAGCCCAGCGGCTATCTGCAGGGCCGGGGTGACATCACCGACGGCGCCGGCGGCGAGCAAAGCGCCCGCGGGAATGCGAATAAAAGTGTGGATGGTGTCCCAGCCGGTATCAACGCCAGGGGTTTTATCGGCGAAGAACTCGACCACGTACATCAGACAGGCGGCGCCAATAACCAGGGGATTTTCCAGGCTTGCCAGTTCCGCGGGCAGCGCTATATTGCCGGTGGCGCCAGCTATGCCCAGCACGGCGACAGCGGCGTAGAGGTTGATGCCACTGGCCCAGCCAACACCCATGACCAGCGCCAGCGTCGTGACCAGTTCCTGGTAGGCATCCACGGTTAACCCTCCGCCATTTGGTTCAGCATGATGTTCCGGGGCCGGTGTCAGACCCGGTCGGGCTCAATCCTCGATGACGCCGGCCTCCTCCTCTTCCATACCGCCGCCGGCACTGGTGGGCCTGGCCGGCCCGCCCATATATTCCTTGCGGATCAAATCTTCTATTTCGGCACCCACTTCCGGGTTTTCACCCAGGTATTGGCAGGCATTGGCCTTGCCCTGACCAATCTTATCGCCTTTATAGGAATACCAGGCACCGGATTTGTCGATCAGACCGCACTTGACGCCAAGATCGATGATTTCGCCATTTCGATTGATACCCTGGCCATAAAGAATCTGGAATTCGGTTTGTTTGAAGGGTGGCGCGACTTTGTTTTTCACCACTTTGACTCGGGTTTCGTTGCCGACCACTTCCTCGCCTTCCTTGACCGCGCCAATGCGACGGATATCCAGACGCACCGACGAGTAGAACTTGAGCGCGTTACCCCCGGTAGTGGTTTCCGGGTTGCCGAACATGACGCCGATCTTCATGCGAATCTGGTTGATGAAAATCACCAGACAGTTGGAATTCTTGATGTTGCCGGTCAGTTTACGCAGCGCCTGGGACATCAGACGCGCCTGCAGGCCCACGTGAGTGTCGCCCATGTCGCCTTCGATTTCCGCCTTCGGTGTCAACGCCGCCACCGAATCGATCACCAGCACGTCGATGGCGCCTGACCGTACCAGCATATCGGTGACCTCCAGAGCCTGCTCACCGGTGTCGGGCTGGGACAGGATCAGATCGTCAATATTGACCCCGAGCTTCTCGGCATAGATGGGGTCCAGCGCGTGCTCGGCGTCGACAAAGGCGCAGGTGCCGCCCTTCTTCTGCGCCTCGGCGATAACCGACAGCGTCAGGGTGGTTTTACCGGAGGATTCCGGGCCATAAATCTCAACTATACGGCCTCTTGGCAGACCACCGATGCCGAGCGCAATATCCAGGCCCAGGGAGCCGGTGGAAACACTGGGGATGGCGACGTGTTCCCTGTCGCCCATGCGCATCACAGTGCCCTTGCCGAACTGCCTCTCGATCTGGCCAAGCGCCGCCTGCAATGCTTTTTCCTTGTTTGGATCCATTGAAACCACCTCTAGATTTAGTTAAACCACCGTTAACATTGACCCTTGCCCTCTTGGCCGCATGGGGCTGCGTGGGGGCCGCTACCGATTGTACCCACACGAGCCAGAACCACCAACGCGGGCGACCTGCGGTAACCACAGGTCGGCCCATCGTCAAACTACTGTACAACTATCAGTATTTTATATTTCGCGTACCCATTTTGTTAGGGAGTTGATACCATGAATACTCCCAATGTTTGGTTGCCTCCCGGTTTTGATTTCCTATGCGGATTACCGGAAAGGCAGCGAAGAATGAGTATTCTAATGCCAATAACGGTGTTTGTGGACGAAAGTGGCTGGAAAGGGCAAGGCGGAACCTTGGTTTTATCAGGCTTGGGTGCAAGCGCTGAAAATTGGGCGGCGTTTTCAGACGAGTGGCAGCAAACTCTATCCGAAAGCCCGTCGATTAATATTTTGAAAATGCGCCATGCCGCAGCTCTCCAGGGCGACTTTTACTGTTGGTCGTCAACTGAGAGAGACGCAAAACTCAAAGCGCTTGCGAAAATTATTAACAAGTATGTGGATTTTTCCCTTTATTCTGCGGTTGACCTACAAGATTTTGAATCAACTTTCGCTGCGCTTACGAAGCCAATGAACGACCCGTATTACTGGGGTTTCCAAAACATGATTTCAGGATTGGCTGTCGATTTGTGGGAAGTCGGCCTTCGCGAGCCTTTTGAGATAATCTTTGACGAGCAAAAAAGATCCGGTCTGCTCGCCCGAAAATATTACCCGCTTCACAGGGCAGTTTTTCGGCTAAGCGCGCCAGACGAAGGGGAAATATTGCCAACAGACGTGGTTTTCAGGTCAGATGACACGTTCCCACCACTGCAAGCCTCCGATCTTTTTGCTTGGTGCCTTAGAAAAAATACCGATCAACCAGGCGGCTTTGATTTTGGTTGGTTGGAAGGCGAACTGAAAAATATAAGGGCATCCAAGAACTCTATGCACATGGATTACTATCTCATGCAGGGTATGCAGCAAGAGGCGCTTGTAAAAAAGGTTAGCGCTCTGCCAAGAGAGCTGTTGGAAGTTTACGATCTCTCTTTCAAAGACGCCAAAGATAAAAGCAGCTAGGTCGAACCGGGTTTCTTTTTCAATGAGTCAACTGCCTTTTCAAATTTCTCGCCCTTTAGTTCGGCCTGCTGCTGGATGGCAGTCTCGACAAAACGCCGAGACTGCTTTTCATCGTCCTTTTTTACTTTTTCGAGGGTTTCTTCGCCAGTTTTCTTCATGGAGCAACTGTTTGATAAGTAAGACGCTTGCCAACGACACCAATCAAGAGCGCTTCGGCTCTTTGCTGGTCGCTATATTCCAATGCCGCCCGGTGATTGTAGCGGAAATCGAACTCAGCGAGATAACGGTTTAGATGATGGTGCCCGCAGTGCTGATAAGTCCCTTTCATACCTCGCTTGAAGACCGAGAAGTAGTTTTCAACGGTGTTGGTATGCAGCACGGGGTTCTGCTTGTTTACATATTCCCCTTGAGAGTGATTAACAGTGTGATGCGCGGCAAAGCCTTCGCCAATTTGCTTGTAGTGTTTGGCTTGGTCGGTCATCAACTGTGCTTCTCGGGACAAGTTGCTATCAATAATCGGTTTAAGGGTCTTGATGGAGACTTTATCGACCACAACAGAGCGAGCCTGCTTGGTTTCACGGTCTACCAGAGCCAGTATCTTGCGCTTCTTGCTCAGGTGAGGGCCTTTACCGAGACCGGGAGGCAGTTTGCCCATATAGGTTTCGTCGGCTTCCACCAACCCACCGCCAGAGCCAAACGGGGTCAGTGCATCGCTTTTCATTGCTTCGCGAATGCGGTGAGACATAAACCAAGCGGTCTTGAGGGTGACGCCCAAGGTGCGGTGCAACTGGTTAGAGCTGATACCCTTCTTGCTGGAAGCGATCAGATAGATGGCTTGCAGCCACAAGTGCATTTTGACGTGAGAAGACTCGAAGATAGTGCCGATCTTGACGGTGAAAGGCTTGCGGCAGCCGTAGCACTTATAGGTGCCTATGCGAGTGCTTTTGCCACCCATCTTGCCGACTCGCTCAGTGCCTTTGCAGCGCGGGCATACCGGGCCGTTGGGCCAGAGTTTCGACTCAATAAACTCGTATGCGGCTTCTTCGTTATGGAAATAGGGTTGAGACAAAATACTCATGGCAATCATCCTCTTGCGATGGGTGTAATTGTCTCAAAAGCAAGTGGGTACGTCAAGTATAATAACTGGACAACTATACAGCTATTTTAAGTGTCGCTCCAGCCGCAAATCTCCGACCACTGGCAATACTGGACCAGGCCCTTATGAAGCTCCCGCCGCTATGTTACTGCTCCGGCCCATGGCGTAAAATCCAGCCCTTTACCCGGCACCCAAAGCACCCCGCATGACAGCCCGCCCGGACACAGACAACCAGCATACGCCAATGATGCAGCAATATCTCGGCATCAAGGCAGAGTATCCGGATACTCTGCTTTTCTACCGCATGGGTGATTTCTACGAGCTGTTTTTTGATGATGCCAAAAAAGCAGCGCACCTCCTGGATGTCACCCTGACCTCACGGGGCAAGAGCGCCGGCGAACCGATTCCCATGGCCGGGGTGCCCTACCACGCTGCCGAATCCTACCTGGCGCGTCTGGTTCGCATGGGCCAGTCGGTGGCCATCTGCGAGCAAATTGGCGACCCCACCACCAGCAAGGGGCCGGTCAAGCGGGAGGTCGTCCGGGTGTTGACCCCAGGCACGGTCAGCGATGAAGCCCTGCTCGATGAGCGGCGGGACAATCTGCTGGTGGCGGTCACCGCCGGGCGCGCAAAATCCAGAAGCAACGCCGGCGCCGATGCCGACTCGGCCCAATCCGGCGTCGAACTGGAGCCGAAGCAACGCTTTGGTCTGGCCTCTCTGGATATCAGCGGCGGCGCTTTTAACGTCCTGGAAGTGGTCGGGCTCGAAGCCCTGCAGGGCGAATTGCAGCGCCTGCGACCCGCGGAACTGCTGAGCGATGAATACCTGGAAGGCAGCGGCGTCCTGGCCCGATTCAAGTGTCTGCGTGCTCAACCGGACTGGCATTTCGACCTGAATTCGGCGCGACGCAAGCTGTGTGAGCAACTCGGGGTCAAAGACCTGGCGGGGTTTGGTTGCGAACACCTCACTGTCGGCCTTCAGGCTGCCGGCTGCCTGCTCACCTATGCCACGGAAACCCAGCGCGGCGCCCTGCCGCATGTGCGTTCCCTCCGTCATGACGCCAGCGACGAAAGTGTGGTCCTCGACGCCGCCACGAGGCGCAATCTGGAAATCGATACCAGCAGCACCGGCAGCCAGGAACACTGTCTGCTGGCGGTGATGGATCGTTGCACGACCGCCATGGGCAGCCGTCTGTTGCGCCGCTGGCTGACCCGCCCCCTACGCGACCGACAAAAACTGGGGGAACGCCAGCAGAGCATCGCCGAACTTCAGGCCAATTACTGCTACGAAACAATACGGCAACAACTGGCCCATATCGGTGATATGGAGCGCATCCTCAGTCGCCTGGCGTTGGCTTCGGCCCGCCCCCGCGACCTGCTGCGACTGCGGGATTCCCTGTCGGTGCTGCCGACACTGCAAACCCTGCTCGCACCGCTGAGCGAGGTGTTGAACGCAGGCATGGCTAGCCAGATCTCCGAGTTTCCGGAGCAATTGGACTTGCTGAACCGGGCAATCGTCGACAACCCGCCGGTCGTGATTCGAGATGGTGGTGTCATCGCCAGCGCCTACGATGAGGAGTTGGATAAACTGCGTGCCATCGGTACTAACGCGTCGGATTTTTTGCTGAAGCTGGAAACTGATGAAAAAGCCGCCACTGGTATCAGCACCCTCAAGGTGGGCTACAACCGGGTCCACGGTTATTACATCGAGATCAGCAAAGCCCAGGCGCGGGACGCCCCGCAACGTTACGTGCGCAGACAAACCCTTAAAAACGCCGAGCGCTATATCACCCCGGAGCTGAAAAGCTTTGAAGATCAGGCCCTGGGCGCCAAAAGCCGGGCCCTGGCCAGGGAAAAGGCCTTGTACGAGGCTCTGATAGAGGACCTCAGCCGCGACCTCCCGGAACTGCAACGCTGCGCCAGCGCCCTGGCCCAGCTCGATGTACTGTGCAATCTGGCGGAAAGAGCCATGGCGCTGAATTACTGCCGACCCGAACTCACCAGCGAATCAGGCATCAGTATCAGAGGTGGACGCCACCCGGTGGTCGAACAGGTGCAGGCCACACCCTTTGTACCCAACGATCTGGAACTCGGGAAGGGGCGGCGCATGCTGGTGATTACCGGGCCCAATATGGGCGGCAAATCCACCTATATGAGGCAGAACGCGCTGATTGTGTTGCTCGCCCACACCGGCAGCAGTGTCCCGGCGGAGGCGGCGATCATTGGTCTGGTGGACCGTATCTTTACCCGCATCGGATCCTCCGACGACCTTGCCGGCGGTCGCTCCACCTTCATGGTCGAAATGACCGAAACCGCCAATATTCTTAACAATGCCACCGAGCACAGCCTGGTGTTGCTGGATGAGATCGGCCGGGGCACCTCCACTTTTGACGGACTTGCACTAGCCATGGCCTGCGGCGTGCATCTGGCCGAGCGCCTGAGGGCCTTCACCCTGTTTGCCACGCACTACTTCGAGCTTACCGCCCTGGCTGCCCAGCTGCCCAACGTCGCCAATGTTCACCTCAGCGCCGGCGAATACCAGGACCGGATTGTCTTTCTCCACGGCGTTGAAGAGGGGCCGGCCAGCCAGAGTTACGGCATCCAGGTGGCAAAGCTGGCGGGCATTCCCGACGCAGTGATCAACCGCGCCCAACGGGAGTTACAAACGCTGGAAAATCAGGCCCGTCAAAGCACTGGGGCGCAAACCGAACCGCGCCAGAGCGACCTGTTTGCGCTCCCCTCCGAACGGCACCCTGCCCTGAAATTGCTGGAGCAAACGCACCCCGACGAGCTCTCACCCAAAGCAGCACTGGAAGTCCTCTACCAACTCAAAGCCGCGCTCGATCAGAAATAGTCCCCCGGACAGTGCCCGGGGTCCAGGTGGCATCCGAAAAAATACCCGGCGGTAATAACCTTAGTGAAAAGTGCACCAAGCAGAGACAGTCGTTTTAATCGGGTTCGGCTATAATGGCGCGCCTCTTTTTCAACAGCCCAGGCGTTTTAACAGCCAACACCGCCTGCGCACAGTAAGGACCAGGAACATGACTTTTATCGTCGGCGAAAACTGCATCAAGTGTAAATACACCGATTGCGTGGAGGTGTGCCCGGTCGACTGCTTTTATGAGGGCCCCAATTTCCTGGTCATTCACCCCGACGAGTGTATCGATTGCGCGCTGTGCGAGCCCGAATGCCCCATCGAGGCGATTTATGCCGAGGACGAAATTCCGGAAGGACAGGAAGTATTCCTGGAACTTAACGCTGAACTGGCGGAGGTATGGCCCAATATCACCATCAAAAAAGATCCGCCCGAAGACGCCAAGGAATGGGAAGGCAAGCCTGGCAAACTGGCCCTGCTGGAACGCTAGGCCGGGGCCAGAATGGTATGGAAAATTTCCGGATTAATCGCTAAATAGCAATTCACCATCTATACCCCGTTTTACCAGGGAGTCACGCAACAGCGCCAGCGCCTCCAGTTGAATCTGCCGGACTCGCTCACGGGTAAGCCCCACGGCTTTACCCACCTCTTCAAGCGTCGCGATGTCGTAACCACGCAGACCAAAACGCCGGGCCAGAACCTCCTGCTGTTTGGCTGAAAGGCGATCGAGTACTTCACCGAGAGCGATGGTGACATCGTCACCCTCAGCCCGCGCATCCGGACTTTCGCCCTCGGCATCAACCAGGAAATCGAGTACCGTGCGGCCGTCTTCACTGACCGTATTGTCGATTGACGCCACCCGTTCACTGAGGCGAATCATCCTGCGTACTTCGGTAGGATCCTTTTCCAGGTACTCGGCAATCTCCTCGGGGGTAGGCTGATGATCGAGCTGCTGGGTAAGCTTGCGCGCCGCGCGCTGATATTTGTTGAGTTCCTTGACTACGTGGACCGGGAGCCGAATGGTGCGGGCCTGATTCATCAGATAACGTTCGATGTTCTGGCGAATCCACCAGGTGGCGTAGGTGGAAAAACGAAATCCCAGATCAGGATTAAATTTCTCGACCGCCCGAATCAAGCCCAGATTGCCCTCCTCGATCAGATCGAGCAGGGCGATACCGCGATTGACGTAGCGGCGTGCAATTTTGACCACCAGCCGCAGATTGCTCTCAATCATGCGTTGACGCGCAGCCGCATCGCCCTCGCGGGCTCGGCTGGCGTAGTAAACCTCTTCCTGAGCCGACAACAGGGGTGTAAAACCGATTTCCTTCAGATACAGGCTGGCGGCATCGAAATCCCGCTCGACGCCACCCTTTTCCAGGCTTTCCTGTTCAGGTTTACACGTCCCTTTGGCTTTCGTACCTCGTGCCATAGTTACCCCCCGTCGCTGCACTCTTGACCGGAACGGTCGCGCAACAGACTCTCAAACTGCCACCAAAACCCTGCGTTCGCAAGCATTACTTATCCGCATAAAAGCAGAAAACAAGTTAATAAGAATTTTTATCTGTCTATTTTTTATGACATTTTTTGGTACGGACTGCTAAATAATATTTTTACAGCCTGGGCAACAGCCGGGTCGGATCGATCGGTTTACCGTTTTCTCTCAACTCAAAATAAAGCCGCCCACGATTGTCGGGATCGCCGCCCACGGTACCAATCTGGCGACCGCCGCTAACACGGTCTCCCTCCTTGACCGCGATGGTTTGATTGTGGGCGTAGGCGCTCAGGTAAACATCACTGTGTTTGACGATAATCAGCTTGCCGTAGCCCCTTAGCCCGCTGCCAGCGTAGGCGACCACGCCATCGGCGGCCGCGAGTACTTCCCGACCGGGCAGCGACTGGATATTGATCCCCTTGAAGGTTTTGCCGGCATCGTACTGGCGCGATACCGGGCCTTTAACAGGCCACTGCCAATGCAATTTACCACTCGCCGGACTGTTTGGAACCGCAGCAATGGGGGCTGTCGGAGTTTTATTCACCGGCCTTTCGATCGGTATACTTTGCTGCCGAGCTGGCTCGGTTTTTGTTCTGGTGTTCCGCTCAAGCGACTGCTCCAACGGCCTAGTGGTGGGTTTGGTCGTCGTGGCCGGCCGGGATGATGGTGCTACCACCGAGGTATCCAGCGTTAAACGCTGGCCCGGTAACAGCAGATAAGGAGAGGTCAGGCCGTTGCTGCGCGCCAGCGCATCCATGTCCTTTTCATAGCGCCACGCGATCGAAAAAAGAGTGTCGCCAGGCGCGACAATATGATGGTTAACCTTTTGGCTGGGCGGCTGGGTCCGGGTACTGACTGGCGCCGGGTTGGAAGCGCAGGCCCCCAGGTACAACGCCAAGACGACGACAAGACCCAGATGGATATCAGGCCGGTTGAACGTCGCCGAAGCACTGGTTTTCATTAGTCCATCCGGGCCGAGCGCGAATCAAAGCCGCTCCCGCCGGCCTCCGCCACCCAGATATTCGAGGGCCAGGACCAGAATCAGGCCCACGGCCATTAACACCAGCACCACCGCGCTTTGCGGATCGCCCACCGCCTGGAGGTAGTCAGCGGGCATATACAGTTTAAGTCTGACGGCTGGCTCACCCCCTGCAGCACTGCTTTGCAGCACCTGTCGCCAGGGCCAGACCACGGCCAGGGAGCCAGTCAGAAATCCGGTCAGGGTCGCCAGGGTAGCGTTGTGATAACGTCGCAGCAGCCATGAGAGCAGGCGGGAAAAGCTTAACAGACCAACCACGTTGCCGGCAGCGAAAATCGCCAGCACCCCCAGTCGGGGTTCGACAACAGCTTCAAGAATCACCGGATACATACCCAATAGCAGCAAGACAAAGCTCCCGGAGATACCGGGCAAAATCATCGCGCAGATAGCAAGGACGCCGGCGCCGAAAATATACAGCGAGTGTGGTCCCGCTTCAGTGACCAACCGGGCCTGGGGCGCAAAGGCGCTGGCCACCACCACCGCTGCTCCCATCAGAAGCAGCAACCAGCAGACCAGGTCCCGCTGCTTGATCCGTCGCCAGATGAAAATGATGGAAGCGGCGATCAGACCAAAGAAGAAGCCCCAGACCAGCAGCGGCCGATGAGCCAGCAAATAGGTCAACAGGCGCGCGAACGTCACGATGCTCAAGAGGATACCGCTGAACAACACGAGCAGAAATCCACCATCCACATGCCGCCAGCAAGCTTTAAAACGCCTTTGCATTAGCAGCCTTGCCGCTTGCGAATCAAACGAGCCGATGGCCGATAGCAGGCGCTCATAAATGCCCGAGATAAACGCGATGGTGCCGCCAGAAACTCCTGGCACGACATCGGCGGCGCCCATGGCCACCCCGGTCCAGAAAAGCGCGAGATAGCGACGCAGGTTAGCCAATGTGCATACCTGCCTGAATATCAGCGGGAGAGACCACTCAAGAGAGGCACAAAACGCACTTTTTCGACCGCCTCTTCTTCATAGTTCTGGCTGTCGCCGACGCGGGTAATCACCCTCAGCTCCTGACTGTCATCCCCCCCCACGGGGATCACCAGAATGCCATCGGGCGCCAGCTGATAAAGCAGCTCATCGGGCACATTTTCCGGAGCCGCGGTACTGATGATCCCGTCATAGGGCGCATGTTTAGGCCAGCCCACGCCACCATCCGTGTAGGCGCAGGTGATATTGCGCAAATCCAGTTGCCGAAACCGCTCCCTGGCCCTGGTCAACAGTGGTTTGATGCGCTCGACGGTATAAACCTGTGCCACCAGCTGGGCCAGTACCGCCGCCTGGTAGCCGGAGCCCGTACCTACTTCCAGTACCGCTTTGAGCGGACCATGGGACAACAGTAATTCGGTCATCAACGCGACGATATAAGGCTGGGATATAGTCTGAGCGTGGCCGATGGGCAGAGCGGTATCCTCATAGGCGCGATGAGCCAGCGCCTCGTCGAGAAACAGATGCCGCGGTGTGGCGCGCATCACATCGAGCACTTTCTGATTTTTAATGCCCTTGTCTTTCAGACGCTGGATCAAGCGTTCACGGGTGCGCCGGGACGTCATGCCCACGCCATCAAGGTCTACCAAGCCTGCTTCTCCCTCATTGAAATTAGGCGCAAACAAGCGCCGAACTATAGCATAGCGTCATCTTCCGGCCCACGTGTGAACACCAACTCCCGGAGCACGGCAGTGGCATAGGACCCGGGCGGCAAACCAAAACCTAGCTCCAGATTCTCGCCTCGCCATCGCCACTGAAAATCTTCCACCGCCAACACCAGGGGTCGCCGTTCCTGGGCCAATCCCAGATGCTCCAGGGCGTGACACCACTGATCATAGGGCGCCAGGATTGCCTGCTCACGCAATTGAAGCTCAGGGGTAGTCGCTGGCCTGCCCCGACCCCAAAGCGGGCCTGTGGTGACCGGCTCGCTCCGCTCCGGCGTCCGCCAGCTGCCATCACGGACACGCGCTGACAACACGCGATTAAACAGGTGGGAGCGTGCCGCGGAAAGATACAATCCTTCTTTACTGCTTCCCGCCCTACCACCCCCCGGTCTGCCATCTCTGGCGCCACGGGATTTGCCAAGGCCACTGAGCCGCGCCAGCAAACGATCCGCTGCTCTCAGGTTGGCGCCCTCTCGGCCGAACCGTTGCTCGCCAAAATAATTGGGCACTCCCCGCGCCTTGATGATTGCCAGGCGCTCTTCAAGAGCCTGGCGGGGAGCATCCAGCCGCCGCAGGGTAATCAGAAAGTCATTACCCCGATGAGCGCCATGGCGCAATTTGCGTTGGTGTCGCCCCCAGGCAAGCAGTGCGCACTCCGGTAAAAAATCCCTGCCGCCCGCCCACTGCGCGGCCAGGTGATCGGCATCCTGATCAAGGACTCGAACGCTGAACCACTGGCTGCTCAGGGCGCGCCTGTCCTTGAGCCCGCAATAACCCACATCTCGCGGCTCCACGCCCAGTCGCCGCGCCAGACCTTCGACCACCCAGATGGTATTCTGGTTACGCTTGCGCACCCGCAGATAGAGGTGGTCACCCGCGCCGGTCAATGCCGGATCAAAGCGTTCCTCAACGACAAAATCCTCGGGTCGACAGCGCACGCTCGCGCATCCGAGCGGCGTTCCCCAACTGTAGTCGTAGTCGAGGGCCAGCAGCGAATCAGCGATGGTGGTCGACAAGGTACAGGACGTCCAGAACGGTGCGTGTGGCATCCAGTACGCGCACGATACGGTCGTCGATCCGGCGAACACTGGTGCCCTCGGGGTGATGCAATATGGCATCCAGCACGTAATCGGGTACCGGCCGGGAATAGCGGTAGATTTCCTCATCCAGAACATCCCAGCGCCGTAGTTTTTTCTGCCAGCCGGGGGGCAACTCGCCACCGCGCGCGATCTTCTTGCGCAGACCGGGAGGAAGGTCCTCGCCCCGCTGGCCAGGCGGTGTCCACGCTTCTCGGCGCAGGTAATCGTTCAACACCCGCCGGTCATGGTCACCAAACAACACTTCGGAGAGGATGATCTCGGCGGCGGCATGTCGCACCTCATGATTTCGGTCCCGCTCATGCTCGGCCAGCACGGGCGCTGTGTTAATGCCAACGACAACACCCAGGACCACCCTCCATGGAGCCCGGTACGCGTACGGATTTTTATTAATTCTGCTCATTGGCAACTCCCGTTTTCAAATTCCTTGTCGTCTCGACGCCTGATTAACGCCACTGCCTGGACAGCGATTCCCTCACCACGCCCCATGGCGCCCAAACCTTCCGAGGTGGTCGCCTTGATACTGAGTTGCTCTGGCCGACAGGCGATCGTGCCTGCCAGGCGATTGACCATGGCTTGGGCGTGGGGCGCTATTTTCGGCTTTTGTGCGATCACCGTCATGTCAGCATTGAGCAATATCCAGCCAGCGGATTCCAGTTTGGCAATCACATTTTCCAATAGCAGCAGACTGGAAATACCCCGGTACCGGGAATCATGGTCTGGAAACAGGCGACCGATATCGCCCAGTGCCGCCGCTCCAAGCAAGGCGTCGCACAGCGCATGCACCAGCACATCACCGTCGGAATGGGCCACCAACGGCCTGCAATGGGGAATCCGTACACCACCCAGTGTCACATACGATTCGGTGCTGCCAGCCGTTCCTCCGGCTTCCTCGCCGGCAAAAGCGTGAACGTCATAGCCCTGGCCAACGCGGATCATCTGTTTTGCTCCCACCCTTCCCCGGCCTGGGCCTCGAGGATGGCCGCCGCCAGCGGCAAATCTTCCGGGAAGGTTATTTTGATATTGTCTGGCCGCCCGCGCACCACCCGTGGCTGATACCCGGCCTGCTCGAGCGCGCTGGCCTCATCGGTAAGGAGCCACCCTGCCGCAAGCCCCTCCGTAAGGGCTTGGCGTAACAGGCCGTAGCGAAACATCTGGGGCGTCGCCGCCTGCCAGAGCCCGTCCCGGGATGGACTCTCGACCACTCGGCCAGCCGCCGGGCCCTCATCGGCACCTCCGGTCACCCGTTTCAGGGTCGCCACCACCGGCGTTGCCAGCAGGCCGCCCACCGGGTCTTCGGCCAGCGTTTGATGCAACATGAGTAGATCCGCGGGTCTGACACAGGGCCGAACGACGTCGTGGACCAGTACCCAATCCCTTTCGTCGGCTCGATGGCCAAGAAATTGCAAGGCGCTCAGCACCGACTCAGCCCGCTCAGTGCCTCCGGCGACCGTTCTCACCCGCGGATCACGGGAGATTTCAAGGCGCGGCCAGTCGGGGTCGGAAGGCCTAACCGCGACCACGAGCAGTTCACAGGCAAGGCACAGCAAGCGCTCAAGGGTGTGTTCCATCACTGTTCGACCCGCCAGCGGGCTGTATTGCTTGGCCTGGTTGCCGCCAAACCGGGCACCGGCGCCCCCAGCGGGGACCACCACCCAGAGGTTCACGGCTTCTTGTCCTCGTCGGCCGTCATGTAGAAGGTCTCGCCCTCCCGGACCATGCCAAGGTCGCGGCGCGCGCGCTCCTCGATACCCTCGGACCCCTCCTTGAGTCCGGATACGGCATCCACCAGTTCCTGATTACGGGCTTTTAGTTTTTCGTTTTCGCCAACCTGCTTGTGAATGCGCGACTCCAGCTTGCCCTTCTCTCGCAGACTGTTTTCACCAAACCACAATTGATACTGGAACAGGACCACGAGGAGAATCAAACCCAACAGCAACCAGCGCATGTGCGTTCTCCTCCGCGTGTCTGAAGTCCCTGGGCGAATCAAGCTCCGCGAAACTCGGCCATGCCGCGGTAGGGGGCGGTACCATCGAGCTCGGCTTCGATGCGCAACAAGCGATTGTATTTCGCCACCCGATCGGAACGGCACAGGGAGCCCGTCTTGATCTGTCCAGCGGCGGTCGCCACCGCCAGATCGGCGATGGTGGTGTCCTCGGTTTCTCCGGAACGGTGGGAGATCACGGCAGTATAGCCCGCGGACTTGGCCAGCCGGATGGCTTCGAGGGTTTCGGTCAGGCTGCCGATCTGATTGAACTTGATCAAAATGGAGTTGGCGATACCTCCGTCGATGCCGCGCTGCAAAATACCGGTATTGGTGACAAACAGATCGTCGCCCACCAGCTGGATCCGGTCACCGATTTTAGCGGTCAAGACCTGCCAGCCGTCCCAGTCGCTTTCATCCATGCCATCTTCGATGGAAATAACCGGGTAGCGCTCGGTGAGTCCGGCCAGGTAGTCCGCGAAGGCTTTGGCGTCATAGCTGGCGCCCTCGCCGCCAAGGCAATACCGCCCATCGCGATAAAACTCGGAGGCCGCGCAGTCCAGCGCCAGGGTAATATCGGCGCCAAGAGTATAGCCGGCCTTGTCCACCGCCTCGGCAATCACTTCGAGCGCCGCTTCGTTGGATGGCAGATTCGGAGCAAAACCGCCTTCATCACCGACGGCGGTATTTAATCCACGGCCAGCCAGCACTTTTTTCAGACTGTGAAAGATCTCGGCACCCTGGCGCAGAGCCTCGGCAAAGTCCCGGGCCTTGACTGGCTGGATCATGAATTCCTGAATATCGACGTTGTTGTCGGCATGTTCGCCACCGTTGATGATATTCATCATCGGCACCGGCATGGTGTAGTGCAGCGGCGTGCCATTCAGTTCGGCGATGTGCTGATAAAGAGGAATCTTCCGGGTGTTCGCCGCGGCCTTGGCCGCCGCCAGGGAAACCGCAAGAATAGCGTTGGCGCCCAACTTGGCTTTATTGTCGGTACCGTCGGCCTCGATCATGAGTTGGTCGAGTTGCGCCTGATCGGTGACATCCTTGCCCAGCAGGAGTTCCCGGATAGTGGTGTTGATATTACCGACCGCAGTCAGTACACCCTTGCCCAGGTAGCGACTATTATCGCCGTCGCGCAGTTCCAGCGCTTCGCGGCTACCGGTGGAGGCACCGGAAGGCGCGCAAGCGCTGCCCACCGAGCCGTTCTCGAGAATCACCTCGGCGCTGACCGTGGGGTTGCCCCGGGAATCAAGGACTTCGAAGGCTTTGATGTCTGAAATCGTACTCATTACTTCCTCGGAGTTCGTTGTTCTTGCTGGGTCGGTTTATCCGCGCGGACGTATGGCACCCGTTAGACTTCAGGCTGTATCCAGGGGCGGCAGGGATTTAACCACCTCATCCACGGCTTTAATCTGCTCCAGCAAAGCCGCCAGCAAATTCAGTCTGAGGGCGCTGGGGCCATCGCAGAGCGCCTGGTCCGGATTCGGGTGGGCTTCCAGAAACAGCCCCGCCAGTCCCGTGGCCATACCCGCCCGGGCGAGCTCTGGTAGCTGGGCGCGCCGCCCGCCGGAGGCGGCGCCGCCGGGGTCGCGACACTGCAAGGCGTGAGTCACGTCAAAAATGACCGGCATGCCACCGCTGACCTGCTTCATGATCTGAAAGCCAAGCATATCCACTACCAGGTTGTCATAGCCAAAATTGCTGCCCCGCTCGCAGAGGATCACCCGTTGCTTGCCGCACTCCCGGAACTTGTCCACCAGGTTGCCCACCTGGGTCGGACTCATGAACTGGGGCTTTTTGACATTGATTACCGCATCGGTGGCGGCCATGGCGGCCACCAGGTCGGTTTGCCGCGCGAGAAAAGCCGGCAGCTGCAGGATGTCACAGATCTCGGCCACCGCCGCGGCCTGTCGTGGCTCGTGCACATCGGTGAGCAGGGGGACAGCAAACGTTTTTTTTACTGCCTCCAGAATGCGCATGCCCTCTTCCAGTCCGGGTCCGCGGAAGGAGTGAATCGAAGAACGATTGGCCTTGTCAAAGGAAGCCTTGAACACATAGGGTATCGACAGACGCTGGCACACCTCGACAAAGTGTCCGGCGGTGCGCAGCGTCAGATCCAGGTCTTCGAGGACATTGAGACCGCCGAACAGCACGAAGGGCCGATCATTGGCGATCCTGATGCGGCCACCATCCAGTTCGACGCTCAGCGCCTCAGTGACTCTGGGCATAGGCCAGCGCCGCCTTGACGAAGCCGGTGAACAGGGGATGCCCTTCCCGGGGAGTAGAGGTGAACTCGGGGTGGAACTGGCAGCCGAAAAACCACGGGTGGCCCGGCAGCTCCACCGCTTCCACCAGGTTTTGATCGGCGGACCAGGCGCCCACCTTCAACCCGGCCTGCTGAAATTGTTCAACATAGTGATTGTTGACCTCGTAACGATGGCGGTGACGTTCACTGATGCGATCCTTACCGTAAATCTGCCGCACCAGGGAACCGGGCGCGAGATTGCTGTCCTGCACGCCCAGACGCATGGTGCCACCCAGATCGGAATCCGTGTCGCGTTTTTCAACCTTGCCCCGATTATCCATCCACTCCGTGATCAGGCCGATCACGGGGTGTTTGGTGTCCTTGTTGAATTCGGTACTGTTGGCATCGTCCAGTCCCACCACATGACGCATAAATTCTATCACCGCCACCTGCATGCCCAGACAGATACCCAGGTAAGGAATGCCCTGCTCGCGGGCATGGCGCACCGCGCGAATCTTGCCCTCGATGCCGCGCTCACCAAAACCACCGGGCACCAGAATAGCGTGGCAACCATCGAGCAAGGAGAGATCGTCCTCGAGGCGTTCGGAATCGATATAGCGAATGTCGACCTTTATCTGATTCAATATCCCCGCATGTTCCAGAGCCTCGTTAATGGACTTGTAGGCATCGAGTAGCTCCATGTACTTGCCGACCATGGCTATGGTCACCGGGGTCCCGGGTTGAGCCTGATTGGCGACCACCCTATCCCAGGGACTGAGGTCCGCCGGCGGACAGTCGAGCTGAAATTTCTCAACCACGAATTCGTCGAGATGCCACTGATGCAAGTGGCGAGGGATCGAATAAATACTTTCGGCATCCATGAGCGGCACCACCGCCCGCTCCTCGACACTGGTAAACAGGGCGATTTTCCTGCGCGAGCCAGTGTCAATCTCCACTTCGGAGCGGCACAGAAGCACGTCGGGCTGCAGGCCGATAGAGCGCAACTCCTTCACCGAATGCTGTGTCGGTTTGGTCTTGGTCTCCCCGGCGGTGGCAATATAGGGCACCAGGGTGAGATGAATCAGCAGCGCCCGGTTGCTTCCCAGCTCTACCTTGAGCTGACGAATGGCTTCCAGGAAAGGCTGCGACTCGATATCACCCACGGTCCCACCGATTTCAACCAGCGCAATATCGGCGCCCTCTCCGCCCACCAGAATGCGCCGTTTGATCTCATCGGTGACATGAGGAATGACCTGTACCGTGCCGCCGAGGTAGTCGCCGCGGCGTTCCCGGCGCAGTATGGTTTCGTAGACCTGACCGGCGGTGAAATTATTATCGCGGGTCATGCGCGAACTGAGAAAGCGCTCGTAATGCCCCAGATCGAGATCGGTCTCGGCGCCATCCTCGGTGACGAACACTTCACCGTGCTGAAAGGGGCTCATGGTGCCGGGGTCGACATTGAGATAGGGGTCGAGTTTTAGCACGGTGATCTTCAGACCCCGTGATTCAAGCAGCGCGCCCAGGGATGCTGCCGCGATACCCTTGCCAAGGGAGGAGACGACACCACCAGTGACAAAAATAAATCGCGTCATAAATAATCTGCTCGCCAAACTTAAAAGGCGTCGTTTGTTTTCACAACCGCTTGCTATGCTGATTGCTAGCCGATTGCTAGATAAGAGAGCTATCCGCCGCACTCAGGCGTGCAAACGAAGCCTCTCAAGAATGGGAATTCAGACTACCAGAAAGCGGCAAGCCGCTCAATGAAATCAGCCGCGCAAACGCTCATCCCTGGCCGCCGGCCGGCAGGAATCATCATCCCGACATCGGGTAATGCCAAGTCAGGCGCCAACCCTGTTGATTGGGGCCGACCTGAAAACCCTCGCATACCCATAGATCTCCCACCGCTACCAGTTCAGCGCCAAAATAGACCAGTGGTACGCGGTCGCGCAGCCAGGGCTCGAGGCTATATTCCTGAAACAGCTTCTTCAAACCAGCGCTGCCCGCGCGTCCCGCCGGTCGACACCGCTCGCCACCGCTGCGAGCCCGGATACTCAGGGTTCCGCGCAGCTCCACTTTCAATCCGCTACCGACACACGGTTCCGAGTCAAGGATCGCGCCATCCGGCAACCCCAGGGGTTCGGCCGGGCTCCAGGTCTGATTCCAATCAGCGTCGGCTCCCTCTCTGAAGCGGGCGGTCGTATATTCCACGGGCAAAAGATAAAGCCTGTGACGGAAGCGCCGCCACTGCCCGTCAGGCCAGCACACCAGGGGATTGCGTCCGGCGCCGGCCGACAGCACGTGGTCGAGCACCTCGTCAATGACGCGATGACCCGGCGGTTGCCTACCTGCTTGGGTCGCCAGATGGCGCAACAGATTGGCCTGGCGGGCTCTGTCCAGCGCCCTCAAAGGCGCGATTTCAACGCTCAGACCAAGGCGCTCCCGGCGCCTGGCCAAAGTCTGCAAATCCAGTCTCGCCAGATCCTCGTTAAGCCGGGCAGCCTGTTCACAGAGTCCGCCGGCGTCGGCAATGCGCGTGGCATAATTCGGCCAGCGGTCAGCCAGGCGGGGAATGATTTCGTGGCGCAAAAAGTTCCGGTCAAACTGCTGGGAACGGTTGGCAGCATCTTCCACCCAACTCAGATTCCACCTGCGCGCGTAGGCAGCCAGGCTGCTTCTTGCCAGTGACAGCAGCGGTCGCAGCAAACGCCCCCTGCCCAGCTGCCTGCTTCCGGGCATGCCCGCTAGGCCCCGAGGGCCCGAGCGGCGCATGAGGCGATAGAGGATGGTCTCGGCCTGGTCATCGGCGTGATGGGCCATGAGCAACAGATCGCCCTCGCCGAGCTGCCGCTCAAAAACCCGATATCGGGCCTCTCGCGCGGCATTTTCGCGACTGGCTTGCTCAGGCACTTCGACCTGAGAGCAAATAAAATCCACCCCTAGCTCATCACATATCGCGCGGCAATGGTCCGCCCAATGCCCGGCCTCGGGTGAAAGTTGATGATTGACGTGGATCGCGCTCAGGCGGTCCGTGCCCAGTAACTGTCTGACCCCATGCAAGAGGACGTGGGAATCGAGGCCGCCACTGTAGGCCACATAAAGGTGCCGGGCTGCCTCTAACTCGGTGCGAAAGGCTGACAGGCTGTCATGGACGGCATTCATCGCTGCCTTCGGTTTCCGGCGACCGCCAGCGGGTCATTTAGGCGTTGCCGTAACTCATCAATCGGTCGAAGCGTTTTTCCAGCAGACTATCCAGCGGCTCGCCGCGCAGGCGATCCACCTGTTCGACCAAACGCTCGCGCAGGGTAGCGGCCATGGTATCCACGTCCCGGTGCGAACCACCCAGGGGCTCGGGAATGGTTTCATCGACAATACCCAGCTCCTGTAATACCGAAGAGGTAACGCCCATGGCTTCGGCGGCCAGGGGCGCTTTTTCAGCAGTCTTCCAGATGATATTGGCACAGCCCTCGGGGGAAATCACAAAATAGGTCGAGTACTGGAGCATGTTCAACCAGTCACCCACACCGATGGCAATGGCGCCGCCCGAGCTACCCTCGCCGATAACCGTTGCCACAATCGGCGTTTTCAGACGGGACATCACGGCCAGGTTGCGGGCGATGGACTCACTGATGCCTCGCTCTTCCGAATCGATACCGGGGTAGGCGCCGGGTGTATCGATCAGCGTCAGAACAGGCATTCTGAACCGCTCGGCCATTTCCATCAGCCGCAGGGCCTTGCGATAACCTTCCGGCTTGGGCATGCCGAAATTACGCCTCACCTTTTCAGTGACACCACGTCCCTTCTCCTCGCCAATCACCATCACCGGCTTGTCATCGAGACGGGCGACACCACCGACGATGGCCTTGTCATCGGCAAACTGGCGGTCGCCGTGAAGCTGATCAAAATCGGTGAAGACACGGCTGATGTAATCTTCACTGTGAGGCCGCAGGGGGTGGCGCGCTACCTGCACAATCTGCCACGGCGAGAGCTTGGCGTAGATACTCTGGGTCAGCCTGCGGGATTTTTCACTGAGCTTTTGCACTTCTTCGGCAATGTTTAGCTCATTGTCATTGCCAACCAGTTTTAATTCTTCAATTTTGGCTTCGAGCTCGGCAATTGGCTGCTCAAAATCCAGGTAATCGAGATTCATATTCACTTTTCCCAAACCACGGAACAGGGCGAGTGCGCCCGCTACGTGCCCTCAGTGTAACCGACAGGAGTGGGTTATCAGAACAGGTCCGAGACGCGCATTCAATACTCCATGGCCAGATGATCCTCACCATAGGCATCGCGCAAGTAATGTAGCAATTCATCGTCGGGCCTGACCGCCCAGTCATCCGACAACCGCACCTCGCCTTCCGCATCGCCGCGACTATAGCGTATTTTCAAAGGGCAGGTGCCACCACGATAGCGCTCGAGAATCCTGCTCAGGGCATCGAGTCCGCCCTGCGCTTTGGTCAGTCCACGCCAGTCGATCAGGAGACCCTTCAACAGGGCCTGACGGGCTTCAAACAGGGGCTGCACATGGTCCGCGCGCATTTTAACACCACCGGTATAGTCATCTTCGCTAACCAAGCCCTCGACCACCACTACGGCGCCTTTATTTATTTTGTCCCGATACTGGCGAAATTGCTCCGCAAAGACAGTGACTTCGATTCTCGCACTGTTGTCGTCAAGGCTCAGCACCCCCATGACGTCGCCCCTGCGGGTTTTAATTGCACGCACGCCCACCACCAGACCTGCCGCGCGCTGGCTTTTGTCGGAGGGCTTGAGCGCATTCAGCCGTCCGCCGACCACTTGTTCGAGTTCACCGACATATTGATCGACCGGGTGGGCACTAAAATAGAGACCCAGGGTATCCTGCTCCCCCTGAAGTCGTTCGCCGAGGCTCAGGCGCCGAGTGTCGGCAAACGCCCCATAGCCAATTTCAGGCGCATTTTCAGCGAGATTGTCTCCAAACAGGTCACTGATGCCGCAGTCACTATTGCGATTCTGCTGATCGGCCGCCTTGATTGCCTCATCCATTGACGCCAGCATGACCGCGCGACTGTAATCGAGATCGTCCGGGTTTGGACCGAGACTATCCATTGCCCCGGAGCTGATCAGTGCCTCCAGAGCCCGCTTGTTCACCTTGCGCCCGTCCACTCTGGCGCAAAAATCAAACAGATCCTGGAATGGGCCTCCTGCTTGCCGCGCCGCCAGAATATTTTCCACCGGCCCCTCGCCCAGTCCCTTGATCGCGCCCAGGCCATAAACCACTTCAGCTTCGCTGGCGGGCAGGAATCGGAAAGCACCTTCGTTGACGTTGGGCGCCGCCACCATCAGACCCATACGCTTGCACTCGTCCTTTAACACCACGATCTTGTCGGTGTTTTGCATGTCCGCCGACAGTACGGCGGCCATGAACTCCGCCGGATAATGCGCCTTGAGCCAGGCCGTCTGGTAAGCCAACAGGGCGTAGGCGGCCGAGTGCGACTTGTTGAAGCCGTAGCCGGCAAATTTTTCCATCAGGTCGAAAATATTTTCCGCCAGGTTACTGTCTATGGCGTTTCCCGCCGCGCCGTTAAGAAAAATTTCCCGCTGGCGGGCCATTTCCTCGGGTTTTTTCTTGCCCATGGCCCGGCGCAGCAGGTCCGCGCCACCCAGGGTATAACCACCCAGCACCTGGGCGATCTGCATGACCTGCTCCTGATACAGAATAATGCCGTAGGTGGGCTCAAGCACCGGCTTGAGGGCTTCGTGCTGGTACCTCGGGTGGGGATAGGCCAGCGGTTCGCGACCGTGTTTGCGATTGATAAAATCATCCACCATGCCGGACTGCAGGGGACCGGGCCGGAACAGCGCCACCAGTGCAATAATGTCCTCGAAACGGCTCGGTTGCAGCCGTTTGATCAGGTCCTTGATGCCGCGGGATTCAAGCTGGAAAACCGCGGTGGTTTCAGCCCGCCGCATCAACTCGTAGGTGGCAGCGTCATCCAGGGGCAACTGTTCGATATCCACCGGACCCAGGCCCTGGCGCTCTCGCCTGGCGTTGACGCTGTTCAGCGCCCAGTCGATGATGGTCAGTGTACGCAGGCCCAGGAAATCGAATTTGACCAGGCCCACCGCTTCGACGTCGTCCTTGTCGAATTGGGTCACCACTCCGGAGCCGGCTTCGTCGCAGAACAGTGGCGAAAAGTCGGTCAATTCGGTGGGCGCGATAACCACGCCACCGGCGTGTTTTCCGGCGTTACGGGCAATGCCCTCCAACTGCAGGGCCATGGTCCAGATTTCCTCGGCCTCCTCATCCTGGCTGAGGAAATCTTCCAGAACTTCCTCCTGCTCCCGGGCCCTGGCCAGGGTCATGCCGATTTCCAGGGGAATCAGCTTGGACAGCTTGTCGGCGAGACCATAGGCCTTGCCCTGCACCCGCGCCACGTCCCGGACCACGGCCTTGGCGGCCATGGTGCCGAAAGTGATGATCTGGGAGACCGCGTCCCGGCCATAGCGCTCGGCGACGTAGGCAATTACGCGGTCGCGATTTTCCATGCAGAAGTCGATATCGAAGTCAGGCATGGACACGCGTTCGGGATTGAGAAAGCGCTCGAACAGTAAATCGTATCGCAGTGGATCAAGGCCGGTGATATCAAGGGCGAAAGCCACCAGGGATCCGGCGCCGGAGCCGCGCCCCGGTCCCACGGGAATACGGTTTTCCTTGGCCCAGCGGATAAAGTCCATGACAATCAGGAAGTAGCCGGCAAAGCCCATGCCGGTGATGGTATTCAACTCCCAATCCAGCCGGTCGAGGTAGTCCTTGCGGCTGGCATCCGGCGCCAGAACAGCCATCGTTGTCAGCCTGCGCTCGAGTCCCTCATGGGCTAAGCGGCGAAAATACTGATCAGTGTCGAGCCCGTCGGGCACCGGATAGTCGGGCAACTTGGGCACATCCAGCTCCAGCTCCAGCGTGCAGCGTTTGGCGATTTCGACGCTGTTAACCAGGGCTTCGGGGAGATCTTCAAAAAGGGCGCGCATTTCTTCCGGCGAGCGCAAATACTGTTGGCTACTGTAACGGCGCTCCCGGCGCGGGTCATCGAGTGTCCGGCCTTCGCTGATACAGACCCGAGCCTCATGAGCTTCGTAATCGGCTTCTGTCAGAAAACGCACATCGTTGGTGGCCACCACCGGGCAGTCGTGCCGAATAGCCAGCGCCACCGCCGCGTGAACGAACGCCTCCTCGCCACTACGACCAGTGCGCGTCAGCTCGAGATATAAGCGATCGGGGAAAATGTTCCGCCAGTATCGCAGGATGGACTCGGCCTGATCATTGCGTCCGGCGATCAGGGCGGGACCCAGTTCGCCCCGAAACCCTGACAACGCTATCAGTCCCTCGGAAAAAGTTTCTATCCATTCGCGCCTGACCGTCGGTCGTCCCTGGATCTGACCTTCAAGATACCCTTTTGACAACAGCCGCGTGAGATTGCGGTAGCCCGTGGTATTTTGCACCAACAGGGTGAGGGTGGCGCTTTGCTGATCCTCCACCTCGCCCCGCACCTGCACGTCGGCGCCGCATATCGCCTTGATGCCCTGCTGCTGGGTCGCGCGATAAAACTTGACCAGGGCAAACAGATTGGCGACATCGGTAATGGCGACCGCGGGCATGCCCAGCGACTGAACGCATTCGACCAGAGGATTTACGTTGATGGTGCCATCGACCAGTGAATATTCACTGTGCAGGCGCAGGTGAACAAAAGACGGTGAACTCATGATACCGCCGGCATCCCCAAGGAGGGGGCCAGTCCCGGCACGGAGTTGAAAATCGATTCCCGCACGGTTTCCCTAGCGCCGCTCAGCCGCTTCCCGGAGGGCGATGGCTTCCTTGACCAGTTGCAGCCCGGTTTTGTCCGTGGGTGGCAGTTCGGCGGCGGAAACACCCAGGGGCTCGACTCGATCCCCCCATTTCAGCAGGGACGCACCCCAGGTCAAGCCGGCGCCGAACGCGGCGAACAAAATGATCATTCCCGGTTTGACACGGCCCTGCTCAAGGGCGTCGCAGAGAGCGATGGGGATACTGCTGGTAGACGTGTTGGCGTAACGTTCGAGCGTCACAATGACCCTGGACATGTCCCCGCCAAGGCGCTTGATAAGGGCCTCGATGATGCGTTGGTTGGCCTGATGGGGAATAATCAGGTCGATATCATCGACACCCAGGCCAGCCTGTCGAAGCACCTCTTCGCAGGCGCTGGCCATGCCGGTGACCGCGTTTTTAAAAATCTCGCGGCCGTGGAAGTCCAGGGTGATATCCAGGGGTCGATGTTGGGCAATGGCATGGAGACCGAAATCGGGCATCGCCAATAGCTCACGTGTATTCTGGATACAGCCCAGTTTGCCGCGCATAAACCCGCTTTCCCGGTCACTGGCCTGAAGCACCAGAGCACCGGCACCATCGCCAAACAAGATAGCGGAATCGCGCCGAGACCAGTTCATCAAGGAACTCAGCCGCTCCGAGCCGACCACCAGAATAGTTTTTGCGCTGCCGCCTCGAATCATGTCGGACATGAAGTTAAACGCATATAAAAACCCGGTACAGGCGGCGTTGAGGTCAAAGCAGGCGGCGTTGGCGGCAGCCAACGAGCACTGCAACATCGATGCCGTATTGGGGATCACCTCGTCGGGCGTGGTCGTGCCATAGGCAATGACATCGACCGCTTCCGGCGCGATACCCGCGCAGGCGAGTGCACGGCTGGCGGCAACGTGGGCCAGTTCGGCATTGGTGACGTGACTGATGCGTCTGACTTTGATACCCGTACGTTCGACGATCCACTCGTCGGAGGTGTCCATAAAGCCGGCAATCTCGATATTGCTGAGCCGGGCGGGCGGCAGGCAGGCGCCCCAGCCGGTAATGTTGGCATAACTCATCGCCAGGCTCCTGCTATCCCGACGGGACTGTGGACAAAGAGTAAGTCGTATGTCTGTCGTTTGCACCGAGACTCATCGTTTGGTCACCCATCCCAACCCGCTGGCAAGATCATCGAAATGACTAGATTTTCCTGCACCAATGAACAGCATGCAACGGGTTTAGTACGTATTCAGTCCTTGACTGTCCATGTGTGGCCGTTTTTCAGACAGGCTGCCACGGGTTTAAAACTGAGCCGATGGGCGGGACAGGGTCCTAGCCGCGCCAGCGCCGACAAGTGCCGCCGCGTCCCATATCCTTTGTGGCTGCCAAAGCCATACCCCGGCCAGGCCTCATCGAGGGCACGCATGTCGCGGTCACGCGCCACCTTTGCCAGGATGGACGCCGCGCTGATCGCCGCCACCCTGCTATCGCCTTTAATGATGCCGCGCGAAGGCAGGTCCCAGTCCGGGCAGCGATTACCATCGACCACCACGTATTCTGGCCGTATGGCGAGGGCGGCCACCGCCCTGCGCATGGCGAGCAGGCTGGCCTGCAGAATATTTATCCGGTCGATTTCAGCAACGCTGGCGCGCCCGATACCGTAAGCGCGCGCCCTGGCAATAATCTCTTCGGCGAGCATCTCGCGTCTGGAGGCAGGCAGTTTTTTCGAATCCGCCAGACCTGCGACAGGTCGGACCTTGTCGAGAATCACCGCGGCGGCCACCACGCCGCCAGCCAGGGGACCGCGACCCGCTTCATCGACGCCAGCCAGTAGTCGACCGTGATACGGAATCTCGACAGCCATTAATCGCCTGTTTTCTCCGTTCCGGCACCGGCCAGGGACAGCACCGCATCCGCCGCCCGTTGGCCCGGGTCACCTTGCAATTGTCGATGCAACTCGGTAAAGCGCTCAAGAACCGCTCCACGCTGCTCGGATGCCGCCAATGCCATAAGCACCTGCTCGCTCAACCGCTCCACCGTCGCGTCTTTTTGCAGCAGTTCAGGGACCAGTGCCTCCCCGGCCAGCAGGTTGGGCAGGGAAACATAGGGCACTTTCAACATGCGCGAAATGATGGCGTGACTGAGCCAGCCGGTTTTATAGCTCACTACCATGGGCTTTTTTAACAACATCGCTTCAAGGGCGGTAGTACCGGAAGCGAGCAATACTGCATCCGCGGCGGCCATGACGTCATGAGACCGGCCATCGAACACCTGAACAGGCAAGTCCGGAAAATCTCTGATCAGCCCGTCGAGTTGCTGACGCCTGGCCGCGTTTGCCGCCGGAATCAAAAACCTCAGTGATGGCAGTGTTAGCAGACAGTACCGGGCTGTTTCCAGAAACAGGCGGCCCAAGTGCTCTATTTCACCCTTGCGACTGCCAGGCAATATCGCCAGCACAGGCGCTTCATCGAGAGTCACATCGAGAGCCGCCCGGGCCGCTTTCCGATCTGGAACCAAGGGCAACTCGTCCGCCAGCGGGTGGCCAACAAAGGTCACCGGCACGCGGTGCTGGCGGTAAAAGTCCGCTTCAAAGGGCAAAAGTGTGAGCATCAGATCAACGGCACGAGCGATTTTTTTAATCCGTCCCTGTCGCCAGGCCCACACCGAAGGGCTGACATAGTGGGTGGTTTTGATGCCCGCGCGGCGCAGCTTCAATTCCAGCCCAAGATTAAAATCCGGCGCGTCAATACCGATAAAAACCTCCGGCGGCCGGGCAAGAAAATGCCGTACCAAACCGCGCCTGATGCGCAGCAATTCAGGGAGGTGTTTTAACGGCTCTACCAGACCCATCACCGATAAGGCTTCCATCGGATAGAGCGAGACCAGCCCCGCTGCCTTCATCAGGGGTCCACCAACACCTTCAAATTGGACCTCCGGCATCCTTTCCCGCACAGCTGACATCAGCGAAGCGCCTAGCCGATCCCCGGACATTTCCCCGGCTACCAGACCAATGCGGGGATCGCTGGAGTTCATTGTGAAACTAGCGAATTACGCCGCGTTGGGAATCGCGGATGGAATCGATGAAGGGCTTGAGTACATCCCGATGTTTCGATTCGGACTCCAGCTGGGCCAGGGCCTCTTCCTGTTTCAAACCGCGGCGGTAAAAAATTTTGTAGGCTTTGCTGATAGCCGCGATCTGTTCCTTGCTAAAACCCCGACGCTCCAGACCGACCTTATTAATGGTACGAGGCACTGCCGGGTGACCGGCGGCCATGACATAGGCGGGCAAATCCTGATTCAGGTAAGCGCCGGCGCCGAGAAAGGAATAGGGGCCAATGCGAACAAACTGGTGGATCAGGGTATAGCCGGATAAAAACGCCCAGTCGCCCACGTGAATGTGGCCAGAAATTGAGGCGTTGTTGACAAAAATCGTATGATTGCCGACCACGCAATCGTGTCCAATGTGGACGTAGGCCATGAACAGATTGTCGTTGCCGACCCGGGTTTCACCCCGATCCTGAACCGTACCCCGATGGGCGGTCACGCCCTCGCGAAAAATATTGCGATCACCGATAACCAGGCGGGTCGGCTCGCCCTTGTACTTCATGTCAGGGGTATTTTCACCGATGGTGGCGAACTGAAATATGTGATTATCTCGACCGATTTCGGTGGGGCCCTTGATCACCACATGGGACTCGACCACCGTGCCTTCGCCAATGGTCACCCCCGGCCCTATCACCGACAGCGGCCCGATCTCAACGCCCTTGCCCAGTTCAGCGGCAGGATCAATGACAGCGGTGGGGTGAATCGTGGTCATGGTTTATTAAAACCCTGCAGGGCGCAGAGAATCGTCGCCTGACAAGTGAGCTGTCCATCCACCGTGGCGCGACAATTGAAACGCCAGATGTTTCGCTTGCCGGAGTCGATCTCTGCTTCCAGCATTAATTTGTCTCCGGGTACCACCGGGCGCTTGAAGCGCACGCCATCGACACCGGCAAAAAGATAGAGTGCATTATCTTCGGGCTGTTTGTTCACCGTAGCAAAGCCCAGGATGCCTGCCGCCTGCGCCATGGCTTCGATAATCATCACCCCCGGGAAAATCGGCTCCTCGGGAAAATGGCCGTTAAATACCTCCTCGTTCGCAGTGATATTCTTGTAGGCGAGGATACGTTTTCCCAGTTCCAGTTCAACCACCCGATCCACGAGCAGGTAGGGGTAACGGTGGGGCAGGAGCTTTTTGATATCTTCAATTCGCATCGCGACTCTCAGTCTTGAAAAAGGATCGGGCCGCTATTTCAGCTTTTGCTCAAGGGCTTTCAGACGGCGCGCCAGGTCGTCTAGCTGGCCGAAGCGGGCGGCGTTTTTTCGCCATTTAGCGGTTTCGTACATGTGAATGCCGGAAGAGTAGGAACCGGGCTTATCAATGGATTTAGACACCGCGGTGCGTGCCATGACCTGAACATTATCGCCGATGGTGACATGACCAACGGCGCCTGCCTGGCCGGCAAATATGCAGTTTTTACCAATTGTAGTGCTACCGGCGATACCGACGTAAGCGGCCATCGCCGTATTCTCTCCTACCTTGACGTTGTGGGCGATTTGTACATGGTTATCGAGCACCACGCCATTATCGATCTGGGTGTCGCCGATAGCGCCGCGATCGATCGTGGTGCAGGCGCCTATTTCCACCCGGTCACCTATTTTTACACCACCCAGTTGGTGAATCTTGACCCATTGACCACCGTCATTGGCAAAGCCAAAACCGTCCGCGCCAATCACGGCGCCGCTGTGTATACGGCAGTCGGCACCGATGCTGACGCCGTGATAGATGCTGACATTAGCGGCAATATAGGTATTTGCGCCAATCTTTGTGTCGTCGCCGATAAAGGTTCCGGCGCCGATCACGGTACCCGCGGCGATCGCCACTCGCTCGCCGATCACCACAAAGGGTCCGATACTGGCCTGCGCCGCTACCGAGGCGCTGTCGGCGACCACCGCGCTGGGGTGTCTGCCGGGCGCCGAAACCGGCGCCGTATCGAAATGCGCGGTCATGCGTGCGTAACCGACGTAGGGATTTTTTAACACCAAGGCATTTCCCTGATACTGCGCGGTATCGCCCGGTCCGAGAATTACTGCGGCCGCCCGGGTTGTCGTGAGCAGCTGCCGGTAGGACTGATTGGCAAGAAAGGTCAGATCCCCGGGCCCGGCATCCTGAAGGGAGTTGAGTCCGGTAATCAGGCAATCCGGATCACCTTGCAGTTGCGCCCCGAGGATATCGGCGCAATCCCGTAAGCTTAAGGAACGACTCATGCCGGTATACCCCCGATTAGGAATCCACGCCTCCCTGGCATCTGAACCAGGCGGCCATATCCGTTCGACGCCTCGGGTGCCGTGCTCCTCTGTCCAACCGGTGTGACAACCCTCTCCCACAGCCTGAAGCTGGTGGCAAGCATCGCGCCCATGGCAACCGGAAAACGCTTGCGGTTTATCTGGACTTGCTATTTAGCCGATCGATCAACTTGGAAGTGAGATCCATTTCCGGCGTCGCGGAAATAACCGCTTCACGCTGCAACAGCAGGGTGATCTTTTCCTCGGTGACGAGTTCCTTCACCGCCTCCTGAACCTTGGGTTGTAATTCTTCCATGATACGGTTTTGCAGAGACTGGATCTCCGCCTGGAGTTTTCTCGACACCAGTTCCAGATCAGCACGCAGATACTCCATTTTTTTCTGGTACTCACCCGCCTGTTCCTTGGACAGGGTCATGGCCTTACCCTCGATTTCCTTTTGCAACGCCTTCATATCCGCGGCCAGGCTGTCGTATTTAGCCTGTTGAATCGAAAATTCCGAACCCGCCTGCATTTCCGTCTGCCGCTTTTTCGCCAATTCCGTGCTGAAAATAGCGCGCCCCACATCCACCACCGCGATCTTGGTTTCCGCCAAAACGCCTGCACTGAGTGTCAAAAGACAAACTACCGCGACTAGATACCTTTTCACATGATCCCCTTTTCTACCCAACAAACTTAAATTAAACCGGAAATCAGAAACCCTGTCCCATGGAGAACTGGAAGACTTCTGTTTCGTCAAACTCACCGTCATTGAGCGGCGAGGCCAAACTCACAGTAATCGGCCCAAAGCCACTGAGCCAGGTGCCGCCAATCCCGAATGAGTACCTCAGTTCTCCCAAATCCGGGGTATGACAGTTTTTCTGGAATTCATTACATTCGGTATCAAAGATATTGCCGGCGTCAAAGAACACCGCCGCCTGGACACTGCGGTTATCCTTCATGAATGGCACCGGGAAAATCAACTCGGCACTACCGACAATCTCGACGTTGCCGCCAAAGGGGTCGGGATCATCAAAACCGGGCACCGGGGTGTCCTGAGGGCCGAGGGAGTTGCGCTTGAAACCACGCACGGAATTGAATCCGCCACCATAGTAGTTTTTGAAAAACGGCAGGCGATCGCTGTCACCCAGGCCGATGCCATAACCCAGGGTGGTGCGCATACGCAGGGTCAGGCTGTCCGTGAGCGGCTGGAAAACTTGTCCGTTATAGTTGAACTTCATGTATTCGAGATCAGCGCCCGGCACGGTGAACTCCACCCCGGCGCTCTGGGAAGCCCCGCGAGTTGCCAGAATGCCCCGATTCAGGGTCGAACGGGTCCAGTTGAGGTTGCCGGTCAAGAAGGAGTAATTATCGCCATTATCCTGAATAAACTGGACGATCTCCAGCGAGGGGAAAATACCTACGTCTATGGACAGGCTCTCGACGCTGACACCATAGCTGATGCGCGAGATTTCACTCAGGGGATACCCGAAGGTAACGCCGGTGACAAAACTGTCGGACGTATATTCAGCGACATCAAAGTCACCATAGTCGGTTGAGGTGAAGGAAAAACGATAACCGGCGCTGACGCCGTCCTTGGTGAAATAGGGGTCGGTGGCGGCAACGATGGCGCTGGTGCGATAGCGACTGCGGGTGACGCCGAAACTGACCGCGTAGCCGGTTCCCAGGAAATTCTTTTCCTGAATATTACCGCCGAGAATCAGGCCAGAGCCCTGGGCAACACCAAGGCTGGCGCCGACGCTGCCGGACGGTTGCTCCTCGACCGTGTAAAACACGTCCAGTTGATCGTTGGTGCCAGGCACTTCCTGGGTTTCCACTTTGACTTCCTTGAAATGACCAAGGCGTTCAAGCCGGACCTTCGAATGTTCGATCAACTCAGTCGACGCGGACGCCGCTTCCAGCTGGCGCATCTCTCTGCGCAATACCTCGTCATCGGTTTTGGTATTGCCCCGGAATTCGATGCGACGCACGTAGGCGCGTTTGCCGGGATTGACGAAAAACGTGACCTTGGCCGTCTGATCCTCGTCATTAACTTCCGGATAGGCCTCCACCTCCGCGAAGGTATAACCCTCGGCGCCCAGCCGCTTGGTTAAAAATTCCTTGGTTTTGGTCATCAGCGCCTGGGAGTAAGTCAGCCCCTCGCGCATGAGAATCAAGGCACGCATCTGTTCCTCGGGCAGTATCAGCTCGCCGGCCAGCTCGACCTTGTTGACCGTATAAACCTCACCCTCACTGATGTTAACGGTGATAAAAACCGTATCCCGATCCGGATTGATGGATACCTGGGTCGAGTCAACCGAAAACTTGAGATAACCGCGATCCAAATACCAGGACTCCAGCCGTTCCAGGTCACCCGATAATTTCTCCCGCGCATATTTGTCATCATTGGTAAAAAATGACAGCAAGCCCGAGGTTTTCAGTTCGAACAGCTTGATCAGGGTGTCATCGTCAAAAACCCTGTTGCCAACGATATTGATATGTTTGATTGCCGCCACGGAGCCTTCATCGATGGTCAGCGCCACCGCCACGCGGTTGCGCGGCAATTCCGTGACATCAGCGCTAACATTGGCGCCGTAACGACCCTGGGAAACATACTGGCGGCGCAGCTCCTGACTCATCCCCTGCAACACCGCCTCCCGGAAAATTTGGCCCTCGTCGAGGCCGGCATCACGTAGCGCCTGCAGCAGCTGATCCGTCTCGATGGCCTTGTTACCGCTGATCGTTATTTCCGCGACCGCTGGCCGCTCGGTGACAATAATTACCAGGATGTTGTTTTCGCGAGCGATCCGGATGTCGTCGAAATATCCGGTTTGGAACAATGCGCGGGTAGCGCCCCGGAGATTTTCTTCGTCGACCAGATCCCCGGCCTGTACCGGCAGCGCGGCAAACACCGTTCCGGCCGAAACACGCTGCAGCCCGTCTACCCGTATATCCTCGATCTGAAACAGTTCAGCGTTAGCCAACCGAGAGAAGAAAAGTAGTAATAACAGCGACGGCGCTAGCGGTGAAGAAAATAGTTTCATCAAATGTATTCGGACTATAGTGTCTTTTAGTTGGGGCCGGTTATAAACAATCAGTTATAGCCGTGCAATATCGTTGTACAGCGCCAGCACCATCAGTCCGACAATTAAAAACAGGCCAAGCCGGTAACCCAGCTCCTGGGTTCTCATTGACACCGGACTACCCTTGATCAATTCCGCGAAATAGTACGCCAGGTGGCCGCCATCCAGCACCGGTATGGGCAGCAGATTCAGCACCCCCAGACTGACGCTGAGCAGCGCCATGAACTGGAGAAACGCCACCAGCCCGTAACTGGCCGAAGCGCCCGCTACTTTAGCAATGGTGATTGGGCCACTCAAGTGATCCAGGGAAATATCACCAAAGATCATCTTCTTCACCGAGCTCAAAATCATCAGCGTGGTCTTGGCGGTCTGTGACCAGGCCCTGGAAAAGGCGGCCAATGGGCCATACTGATTGTCACGGTAGAGCTCTTCCGGCCATGCCGGCGCGCGCACCGACATTCCCACCTGACCAATCGCGTGGTTAGCGTCGTCAATCACTGATTGGGGCGTTATTTCCAGGGTCAGGGTCTGGGTGTCACGCTCGATCAGCACCGACATGTCCTGCCCGGGGCGGGCGCGCACATAATCCACCCACTCGGACCAGTCTTCGATAACCTTGCCGTCCACGGCCAGCACCCGATCCCCGCTTTTCATTCCAGCCTGATCCGCGGCGCCATCGGGCGTGATCTGATCCGCAATAGGCAACACCCGCGGCCGAAACAGGGTGACACCGATGCCACCGATGGGATCGGGCTCCCTGGCGTCGATATCCCACCCGTGCAACGGTGCTTCGCTTTCATATTCGAAATTCGAATCCGGATATCGCACCGTGAAGCGAATGACGCCATTTTCACCGATACGATTGACTAGGCTCTCACCGAGATCCTGCCAGTTGGCAACCGCTTTACCATCTACCGCGATAATTTCCTGTCCTTTCTCCAATCCGGCCAGGTCGGCAATGGAGCCGGGTTCGACACTATCGATAATAGGCGCTATCCCCCGCACCCCGATCATGAATACTATCCAGTATGCCAGGACGGCCAGCAGGAAATTGGCCAGAGGACCGGCCGCGACAGTCGCCATCCGCTGCGCGACCGGCTTGCGATTAAAGGCCTGATGAAGATCGGTCGCAGCCACCTCACCTTCCCTCTCATCCAGCATTTTCACGTAGCCACCCAGGGGCAGTGCGGCGATAACAAACTCCGTATCCTTGCGGTCTCGCCAGCGCAGCAGCGCGGGTCCGAAGCCTATGGAAAATCGCAGTACCCGAATACCGCAGCGCCGCGCCACCCAAAAGTGGCCGAATTCGTGGAACGTCACCAACACACCGAGGACAATCAGTGTATAAAAAATCGTTTCGATTACCGCCATTAGTCCACCGCTCCCAAACTGGTCGAAACTCCCGGCATTTTACCCTCCCGACGTCTTAAACCCACTTGCTGTTTCGAGACGCCTATTGTACGCGTCCCCCCAGCAATCGGCGTGCTGAATCTCGCGCCCGGGCATCGGCTTCTTGGACTGCCTCCAGGCAAGCGGGTTCACTGACGATCCAGGTCTGCATCACGCCATCGACGATTTCGCTGATACCGGTAAAAGGAATGCGCTGATCGAGAAAAGCCGCGACTGCCACTTCATTGGCGGCATTGAGGGCCGCGGGCGCGTCGCCCAGGGACCTGGCTGCGTCCCTGGCCAGACCCAGACAAGGAAAACGCCGTATGTTCGGTGCTTCAAACTGCAGGGTCCCCAGAGCCGCCAGATCCAGGCCCGCCACCCCCGACTCGATGCGTTCCGGCCAGGCCAGACCATGGGCTATGGGCGTGCGCATATCCGGGTTGCCCAGCTGGGCAAGCACGGAGCCATCGGTATATTCGACCAGGGAGTGCACAATGCTCTGGGGATGAATGACGATTTCTATCGCGGTTTCCGGGACATCAAACAACCAGCAGGCCTCGATCAGCTCCAGGCCCTTGTTCATCATGGTCGCCGAATCCACCGATATTTTTCGGCCCATCCGCCAGTTCGGGTGGGCGCAGGCCTGATCCGGGGTGACGTCGCGTAAGTGCTCCAGGGGCGTTTCCCGAAACGGTCCACCGGATCCGGATAACAGCAGCTTGCGCACGCCGGGAATGCTTGACTGCCGCTTGCCCACACGGAGTTCACCGCAGACAAAGCCCTGGGGCAAACACTGAAAAATCGCATTGTGCTCGCTGTCAATGGGCAACAGCTTTGCGTCGTGGGTGCGCACCGCGTCCATAAACAGGGGGCCGGCCATTACCAGCGCTTCCTTGTTGGCCAGCAGGACTTTCTTGCCGGCGCGCACCGCCGCCAGGGTCGATGCCAGACCGGCGGCGCCGACGATGGCCGCCATAACGATGTCGGCATCCTCGTGACTGGCGATGGCGCTCAGCCCCTCGGCGCCCGTCAGAACATTGACACTCTCGGGCAGGTTCGCCTGGATGGTCACCGCGGCCTCGTGGTCGGGAACCACGACAAAGCGCGGCTGAAAACGCCGACACTGTTCTACCAGACGGTCGAGACGGGAATGGCCGCTCAGGGCAATCACTCGATACCTGTCCAAATGACGGGCCACGACGTCCAGTGTGCTGACACCGATGGAGCCAGTAGAGCCGAGCACGCTGATACCCTGCATTACCAGTCCCTCCGCCGCGAAAAGGCCGGGAGCGGATGAACCGCGCAATGTGCCTCGGTGAAGTCGCTTACCATAGTTTTTGATACAGCAGGCTGTAGAGCAGCGTGAAAACGGGTAGCGCCGCGGTGAGGCTGTCCATGCGGTCCAGCACGCCGCCGTGCCCGGGCAAAATAGCGCCGCTGTCCTTTACCCCGCGATGCCGCTTGACCATACTCTCAACCAGATCCCCCAGCACCGATGCCAGCCCGGTAATCAGCGTCAGCAACAGCCACGCCCACCAGTGTCCCGAGGGTGCAGCTATCCAGACAAAGAGCAGTGTCGCCAGCACCGTGGCGCCGAGGCCCCCACCGAGGCCCTCCCAGGTTTTGCCGGGACTGACTTTGGGCGCCAGTTTAGTACGCCCGAACCGCCTACCGGTGAAAAAAGCAGCGATGTCGGCCAGCGCCACCAGCGCCACGACACCAAGCACCAGCCATGGGCCATGGGGTGCACTAATCAGTACCGCCATGGCTATCCAGGTGGGTAACAGCACCATCACCCCCATCACGGCGCCGATCCAGCTGCGTCCCCACAGTATGGCGCTGGCCGGGTAACTTTGCACCCACAACAGCGCCAGCGCCCACCAGCCGGAGGCCCAGGCCAGTAAAATGTCTATTCGGGGGTCGAACAAACTGCGATGGTCAAAGCGGAAATAGAACACCAGGCCCGCGAGGAGCGCGGCCGCCAGCAGCACATACAAACCCCGCCAGACTCGAGATTCAATAGCCGCTAGCGCACTCCATTCCCACGCGGCGTAAGCGACGACCAAAGCCATCAGCCCCAGAAATACAGCGGTGGTGGTTCCAAATAGTGCCCCGAAAAAAAACGCTGCCAGCACCAGTGCCGTGGTAACCCGCTGGCGCAGCATCAGGCGCTTTCCCGGTCTGGGAAATCTAACTGGCTGGAGCTGAGGCCAAAGCGACGCTGGCGACGGTAATATTCCTCCACCGCTTCATCGAAAGCCTGTTCGCCAAAGTCGGGCCAGTAACAGGGCGTGAAGTGAAATTCGGTATAGGCTAGCTGCCAGAGCAGGAAATTACTGATGCGCTGCTCGCCCGCCGTGCGTATACACAGGTCTGGCGGGGCGAATCCGGCGAGACACAATTCCCGCTCAACCACCCCTTCGGTGATATCCTCGGGGCGGATCCTTCCCTGCTCCACCTGTTCGGCCAGACTACGGGCGGCACGGGTGATGTCCCAGCGGCCGCCGTAATCGACCGCCAGCACCAGACTGGAGTCACCTCCTTCGGTGAGCTTTTCCGCCAGTTCAATGCGCCGACGCAAGCCCTGACTAAAACGCCCACGCTCGCCGATGATTTTCAGGCTCACGCCTTCGTCCTTTAGTTTGCGGGATTCGTTGCGAATATAGGTGGCGAACAGTGACATCAATCCCCGCACTTCGGCGGGTGGACGTTGCCAGTTTTCGCTGCTGAATGCGAACAGCGTGAGGGTTTCGATGTTGTGGCGACGACAGGCGCCAAGTACCTTGCGGACATTTTCAACGCCGTGACGGTGACCACTGATGCCGCCGAGCTGATGCTTGCGAGCCCAGCGGTTGTTACCATCCATGATGATGGCCACATGGCGCAATGGCGTCGGCGGATCGAGTTCGCGCACATCCGTCATGGCGGCGCCCGCAGCAGGCCGATCAATTCAGATCTCCAGCAGATCCTTTTCTTTTTCCGCCAGCGCCTCATCAACCAGACCAATATAACGGTCGGTCAATTTTTGCACATCATCCTGAGCACCGCGCTCCTCGTCCTCGGTAATTTCCTTGTCTTTTAACAGGTCCTTGAAATCGGACAGAACATCACGACGAATATTACGCACCGATACCCTGGCGTTTTCCGCTTCCTGGCGCGCCATGCGGATAAAACCCTTGCGGGTCTCTTCGGTTAGCGGCGGCATGGGAATGCGAATAACGTCCCCGGCCGTGGCCGGATTGACACCGAGGTCGGACTTGAGGATGGCTTTTTCTATGCTCCCGACCAGGCTTTTTTCCCAGGGTGTAATCGCCAGCGTGCGCGCATCCACCACGGTGATATTGGCCACCTGAGTCAGCGGAGTTTCGCTGCCGTAATAGGGCACGGTTATGGCTTCGAGAATACTCGGGTGAGCGCGACCAGTGCGGATTTTGTTCATCGCCCGGCCCAGGGCTTCGACGCTTTTCTCCATGCGCTCGGCGGCGTCCTGTTTCAGTTCTTTTATCATGTCGGGCCTCTCGTTTCCTCGGTCGACTCTTCGATCAACGTGCCTTCATCACCGCCCACTACTATACTCAATAATGCGCCGGGCTTTGACATGCGGAACACCCTCACGGGCATATTGTGCTCACGACAGAGACAGATTGCCGTTAAATCCATGACTTCCAGTTTCTGATCCAGCACCTGATCATAGGTGAGGCGAGCAAACAGGACAGCGTCAGGCACTTTCAGGGGATCGGCGGAATACACTCCGTCCACCCGTGTCGCCTTCAGCACCAACTCGGCGTTAATTTCAATGCCCCGCAGGCAGGCAGCCGAATCGGTGGTAAAGAAGGGATTGCCGGTACCAGCCGAGAAAATCACCACTTCCCCCGCGGACAGGTAGGTCATGGCCCGGCGTCGATCATAGTGTTCGACCACTCCGCTCATGGGAATCGCCGACATGACGCGAGCCGAGACGTTGTTACGATCGAGGGCATCGCGCATGGCCAGACCATTCATCACGGTGGCCAGCATGCCCATGTGGTCACCCGTGACTCTTTCCATGCCGGCAGCGTTGAGGGCGGCGCCCCGAAACAGGTTACCGCCGCCGATGACCAGGCCGACCTGCACCCCGATACCGACCAACTGACCGATCTCCAGGGCCATGCGATCCAGAACCTTGGGGTCGATGCCAAAGCCCTCTTCGCCGACCAGCTCCTCGCCGCTGAGCTTGAGGAGAATCCGCTTATATTTTTTATCTTTCTTGGCGGTCGTGCCCATCCTGACTCCAGATGTTCGGATCAGCTCTTGCCACTCAATTGCGCGGCGACTTCGGCGGCAAAATCTTCTTCTTCGACCTCGATGCCTTCACCCACTTCGTAACGGACGAATCCGGTGATATCGGCGCCTGCCTGACTCAGTAATTTGCCGACCTTGATATCGGGATCCTTGACAAAGGCCTGTTCAACGAGACTGCATTCAGCGAGAAATTTGTTGACGCGGCCAACAACCATTTTTTCAATAATATCGTCTGGCTTGCCGCTCTCACGGGCCTGGGCCAGGTAAATTTCCTTTTCCTTGGCGACCACATCCGCGGGCATGTCCTCCGGCTTGGCCACCTGGGGGTTAACCGCCGCCACATGCATGGCAACGTCCCGGGCGACTTCGTTATTGCCCCCTTTGAGGGCAACCAGCACGGCTATCCGATTATTGCTGTGAACGTAACCATCCACCACCGGACCGTCCACCAGCGCGACACGGCGAACATTGATATTTTCACCAATTTTCTGCACCAGGGCTTCGCGTGCGGATTCCATTTCCCCGTCCATCAGCGCTTCAATGGAATTAAATTTGCCGGCAAAGGCCTTGTCGACAACCGCGTCCACAAAGGCCTGAAAATTATTATCGCGAGCAACGAAATCGGTTTCTGAATTCACCTCAACCAGCACACCGTAGCTATTATCATCAGCGACTTTGACCTTTACCATGCCATCGGCGGCGATACGCCCGGCTTTCTTGGCGGCCTTCAGACCACTGGACTTACGCAGATCTTCAATGGCCTTATCAATATCGCCACCTGCTTCCACCAGGGCCTTTTTACATTCCATCATTCCCAGACCGGTGCGCTCACGGAGCTCCTTCACCTGAGACGCTTTGATTGCAGTCATGGACAGATCCTCTCAATGTTCTCTTTCAAATTCACAAAAGGGGGCAGTGCCCCCTTAATCAGCGATTAGCCGCTCAGTTCGGCATATCACCGGTTCGGGCTTATTTCTCGCCTTCTGGTTCGGTCGCTGCCGCCGCTGTTTCTTCCTCGGTGATCTCGACGAATTCATCCTGAGCGGCCAGCCCGCCCTTACCGGACTTGCCCGCCAGAATCGCATCAGCCATGGCGACGGTGTAAAGATTGATCGCGCGAATTGCGTCATCGTTACCGGGGATAACGACATCGATGCCATCCGGGTCGCTATTGGTATCAACAATGCCAATGACGGGAATACCGAGCTTGTTGGCTTCCTGCACGGCGATACGCTCATGGTCGACATCGATCACAAACAGCGCGTCGGGGAGGCCACCCATGTTCTTGATACCACCGATGGAGCGCTCCAGTTTTTCCATGCTGCGCAAGCGCATCAAACCTTCTTTTTTAGTGAGCTTATCGAAAGTGCCGTCCTTACTCTGGGCCTCCAGGTCGCGATAGCGCTTGATCGACGCCCGAATAGTTTTGTAATTGGTCAGCATGCCGCCCAGCCAGCGGTTGCTGACGTAAGGCATGCCGGCCCGCTCGGCCTGCTCCCTGATCGCCTTTTGCGCGGCTCGCTTGGTGCCAACAAACAATATTTTGTTGCCATTGGCGCTCAGTTGCCGCACCTGCTCCAGGGCATTGTTAAACGCCGGCAGGGTATGTTCTAGATTGATAACGTGAATCCGGTTGCGAGCACCGAAAATATACGAGCTCATTTTCGGGTTCCAGAAACGGGTCTGGTGGCCGAAATGCACGCCGGCCTGCAACATATCGCGCATGGAAACGCTGGGCATGGGTAAACTTCCTCGATTTAGGGTTAAACATCCATATACCCCATTGGCCAACCCGCCTTGCTGATCAACGCCGGTAAGCGCTGAACAAATCAAATCGGGCACCCGGACCAATGTGCCGGTATATGTAGAATTTAGTGGTTTATTCCGACGGTCCTGCCGCCGGGCGCGCTTTATACCACATCCAGGCCATTTATTGAAACCAGGGCTGGTGGTTTTGGCGGCCGCGCCAATGTGATATTACTGCCAGTTATCTTTAAAACCCCTTCCCTATTCTTCCGGTTTTAGCCATCATAGCCCTTTCCCATAAATGCAAAGACGGCTGCGTAGAGCGCCGCTAACGAGTTTTCATGGCCAAAGAAGAAGTCGACGTTCGACGGTTTACCGACAGGGAAAGCTCCACCCGGATCGGGCGCATACCCACGCCTTCCGGCTTTCCCGGGCTCGGTGATATCAATAGCTACCTGATATTCCCTGAAGAAGGCGTCAACGATCTGATCCTGATCGACACCGGCGTGCGTTCCGATGAAGCCTGGGAAGCCCTCAACAAGGGGCTGAAAAAATTAGGCTGCCGCATCGAGGACATCAGCAGGATTCTGCTCACTCACGGGCATACCGACCATTACGGCCAGGCGTCCCGCATCCACGAGGCCTCGGGCTGCGAGCTGTGGGCCCACGAAAACCTCTGGATTACCCAGGAGAGAATGCGCCCGCCGCCGGAACGGCTGGAAATGGAGCTGTACTATTATTCGCTGTGGGGCGTTGAGCAGGAAATCGTCGAAAAAGCCCTGGCCCGGCGAACCGGCTTTGCCGCCACCTACGACCCCATGGAGCCCACCCACCTGCTCAAGGATGGCGAGTGCATCGACATACCGGGCTTCAATCTTGAAACCGTTCATACCCCGGGCCACTGCCCCGACGAAGTCGTCTACTGGCAGCCCGAGAGCCAGGTGTTCTTTTCCGGCGACCACCTGCTGCCCCATATCACCCCGGTATGCCTGCTGCAGATACCCCGGAGCAAGACCGATCCCAGACCGCCGTCACTGGTGGAGTACCAGGACTCCCTGGCCAAAGTCGCGCCCTACCCCGCCAGAGTGACGTATCCCTCTCACGGCGAACCCATTCTCGATCATCGCGACCTGATCGAGTCCTACACCCTCGCCACCGACAGGCGGCTGTTGAAGATCAGCCGAATACTGGAAAAAAATCAATGGATGACGCCCATGGAAATCGGCAAGGAACTCTTTCCCAAAGCCTGGCAGGACCAGGTGGTACCGGTCATGTCGGAGATTCTGGGCCACTGCGATATTCTCGAAGCCGGCGGTCATGCGGAGCTGAAGGAAGAAGGGGGAAGGATATATTACCGGTATGTTTCCACGCCGCCGCCGAGTGAATAGCGGGCGGGTGTTTTTCGC
>JBECKV010000018.1:0-9258 GCA_040235495.1 Porticoccaceae bacterium | reverse complement strand
TGACCATTTCCAGCGCGTGCTGCTTGGGTGAAGGGGCTCGGAGCATCAGGGTTGCCTGTTGAAAGCGACACCCTATTAAACAAAAGCCCCCGCCTTTAGGCTAGGGGCTTTGTCAGCAGTCTGAGCCCGGAGTTTATCCGGGCTTTTTTTTGCCACGGATTTCTCTCGCTGCGGAAAAACTGACGACCAGCCGCTCCCTGCTGTCACCCAAAGCGCCCTAATGTTCACGCGTGGCTTTAAACTCGATGTCCGGATAACGCTCTTCCGTCAAGCTTAAATTCACTCGCGTGGGCGCCAGGTAACTGAGATAACCACCGCCATCGATGGCCAGATTATCGCAAGCCTTGCGTCTGAAGCTGTCCAGCGCCCTGGTGTCTTCGGAGAACACCCAGCGCGCCGTATGTACGTTAACAGGCTCGTAAACCGCTTCCACTCCATACTCATCCTTCAGACGATAGGCCACCACATCGAACTGTAACTGTCCCACCGCGCCCACAACAATGTTGTTGTTATTGAGTGGAAAGAACACCTGAGTCGAACCTTCTTCCGACAGCTGCTCGATGCCCTTTCTCAGCTGTTTTGTCTTGAGAGGATCTTTTAGGCGAATGAGCCGAAATAGCTCCGGGGCGAAGTGGGGAATACCGGTAAATTTCAGTGCTTCACCATCGGTAAAGGTATCACCTATTTGGATCGTGCCGTGGTTATGCAGGCCGATGATATCGCCGGCAATAGCACGCTCAACGTTGGCGCGCTCGCCCGCGAAAAAGCTGACCGCATCAGCGATACGCACCTCTTTGCCGATGCGCACGTGGCGCATTTTCATGCCACGTTCATATTCGCCCGAGCAAATACGCAAAAAGGCAATACGGTCGCGATGTCTGGGGTCCATATTCGCCTGGATTTTAAAGACAAAGCCGGAAAAATTGCGTTCGCCAGCCTCTACAAATCGCTGCTCCGCCTCCCGCCCCGAAGGTGGTGGGGCCCACGCTACAAAGCCATCGAGCATTTCCCGCACACCGAAGTTGCCCAAGGCGGTGCCGAAAAATACGGGTGTCTGCTCACCGGCCAGATAGGCTTGAAGATCAAATTTACTGGTGGCCCCGCGCACCAATTCAATCTCATCACAAACGTTGTCATAATCATACCCGAGTAGCTCCCGCGCCGCCTCGCTGTCGAGACCCTGGATGCGCGTATCATCGGGAATACGCTCGCCCTGTCCCTGACGATAGACATGGATGGTGTCGGTATAAAAATTGTAGGCACCGCGAAAGGTTTTCCCCATCCCCAGGGGCCAGTTAATAGGCGCGGCGGCGATTTTCAGCACCGCCTCCACCTCGTCCAGCACCTCCACGGGATCGCGGATATCCCGATCCATTTTATTTATGAAGCTGAGAATGGGGGTATTGCGCAGGCGGCACACCTCCATAAGCTTTATAGTGCGTTCCTCCACGCCCTTGGCGCCGTCAATTACCATCAGCACGGAATCGACCGCCGTCAACGTCCGGTAGGTATCCTCGGAAAAATCACCGTGTCCCGGGGTATCGAGCAAATTTACCGTGCAGCCCCCATAGGGAAATTGCATCACCGAGGAGGTGACGGAAATTCCCCGCTCCTTTTCCATGGCCATCCAGTCGGAGGTGGCGTGACGGTCACTTTTTTTGCCCTTGACCGTGCCCGCTATCTGAATCGCGTTGCCAAACAGCAGCATCTTTTCAGTGATCGTAGTCTTGCCCGCGTCGGGGTGGGAAATAATGGCGAAAGTCCGCCGCTGATCGAGTTCTTCCTGATATGTAGTCATCGCAACGGGCACCAGGCCTGTGAACCGGGCGCGCATTATAGCGACGCGAGGCAGCCTTGTCCTCGCCACTCCGTGGCATGGACCCTGACCGACCGCGATGCGACAATATGCCGCGTCGGCAAGTGCCCCCAGCGACACTATTATTGACTATTGACCTGATTAGGAGGGGAGTGCGGCCAAGGTCATGATGCTTTATGGGCGCGGCGATGATACGGCGGCGGCTGGCGTACCGGGGCAGGCTCGGCAACTCCCGGTGACATTGAAGAAGTCGTAATCACCAGCCGCTTCGAGTCCTGTTGCCAGCGGGCTGCCATAACCTGGGAATCGCGCTTGGCCAGCAATGCAATGATCGGCGCCAGCAGCTCAAATTGTGTTGTGTCAGCCCCGAAAATGAGAACACTGGAAATCGATATCATCTTTAGCCAACACAGCCAACACACATACCTTTGCGGCAAGATCAATCGCCCTGTCGATGATTTGATCCAAGGCACTCCGCGACTGTACCGCGAGAGTACAGGATCATCTGCCCGTGGGTTGATCAAGGCTGATTTGCTAGCATGACCCGATGACACGCCAAAGCACCCAGGTAGCGGCCGCCAGAGCAAATTTACGGCAGCTTAGCTATATCAGGTACATCGCCATTTGCGCTCAGGCCCTTACCCTGTTCGTATTTAGTCAAGTCTATCCACTCGGCCTGCCCTTCCACACCCTGAGTTCGATGGTCGCGGCTTTCACCTTCATTGCGATAGCTACCCACTGGCGCACCTACCTGCCCCGGACGATTTCCAATGGCGAGTTCTTCTCCCATTTACTGATAGATATTTTTGCCCTTAGCTCGCTGGTTTATTTCAGCGGTGGGGCCAGTAATCCCTTTATTTCCTATTATCTGGTGCCTGTGAGTATCGCTGCCATCACCCTGCCTGGCACCATGACCTGGGCCGTGACCCTGGTCTCGCTGGGCGCCTACAGCCTGCTGGTGTTTTTCTATCATCCCATTGGCGGTCTGGCCCCCCACGGCGGGCATACCATCGGCGCTGGTATTTCCAGTAATCTCCATATTCTGGGCATGTGGGTGAATTTTGGATTGAGCGCCGGTCTGATTACCTATTTTGTGGTCCGCATGGCGGCAACACTCAGGCAACAGGAGGCTGAACTCAGCGCCCAGAAAGAAGAGCAAATGCAAAATGAACAACTTCTGGCCATTGCCACCCAAGCCGCCAGCGCCGCCCATGAGCTGGGCACCCCTCTGAATACCATAAAACTGTTGATCGACGACTTAAGGACGACAACCTTATCGCCTGATCAACTGAGGGACGTGAGCACCGTTGATAAGCAGGTGCGGCGCTGTCACGAAACCCTGCAAAATCTGGTCAAGGCGGCTAACTCTGAAGGACAGACCACGGAACTGGTGCCGGTAGCGGACTATGTCGCAACCCTCCTCGACAATTGGCGGTTGATCCGCCCGGAGATTAACCCATGCATCGATGTCGCTGAAAACTGCCCTGATATCCGGGCCCGATTTCATCCCGTATTACGCCAGTCCCTGCAAAACCTGCTGAACAACGCCGCTGACGCAAGCCCCGATTACGTGGCGGTGAACATCGATTGGGACAATACGAGCCTGCATTTCGAAATTTGCGACCGAGGTCCTGGCATTACTCCCGAACAGGCGGAAAAGCTCGGCACACCGCGCGCCAGCAAAAAGCCCGGCGGACTGGGCATCGGCCTGTTTTTGAGCCATAACAGCTTGAACCGCCACGGCGGGCAGGTGAGCCTCACGAACGCAATCGAGGGGGGCCTGATTACCGCGGTAAACCTGCCCTTGAACAACGTGGAGCCGGTGTGAGCCACCACCCTGTTCAGGAAAACTATCTGCTTGTCGATGACGACGAAGTGTTTGGCGAAATTCTTGCGCGCAGTCTCGGCAGGCTGGGTAAACGCGTCAGCGTCGCCGACGATGAAAACAGTGCCCTGAAAATTAATCGTGAGCAAAAACCGGATCGTGTTGTGCTCGATCTCAAGCTGGAACGCAGCTCGGGGCTGCATTTGATAGGGCATCTCAAGGCAGACAACCCACGGGTATCAATTGTCATTTTGACCGGCTATTCCAGCATTGCTACCGCTGTGGAAGCAATCAAGCTTGGCGCTCATCACTACCTGTGTAAACCCGCCAGCGTGGAGGAAATCATCAATGCCTTTGAAAAAACCAGCGGCGACCCCGGTGCCAGCCTTGCGGGCAACCCGCCTTCGGTCGAGCGCCTGGAATGGGAGCATATCCAGCGAGTGCTGGACGAGCACGAAGGAAATGTTTCAGCTACTGCCCGCGCCCTGGGTATGCACAGGCGCACCTTGCAGAGAAAACTAAGTAAAAAACCGCGACGACATTGATCGCAAAAAAAGCAGCTTATTACCTGCTTGGATCACCGCACTCGGCGCTGCCATCTGCACTGACTCCTACCCTCGATTGCCATTCATCAAGCCACGCACGGCAGCCGGAATATCGGCGGGAATGACCACCAATTTGGAGTTCGAGGAACTCGCCATCTCTTTCATCGCTCCGATATAGTTTTCCCCCAGCAGATACATAACGGGCAGATCGTTGGCGCCCACCGCCGCGGTCACTTTTTCGATGGCTTCCCGTGTCGCTTCGGCAAGCACGATCTTGGCTTCCGCATCCCGCCGCGAGGCTTCGAGACGACCATCCGCCTCCAGGATTGCAGCGGACTTTTCACCATCGGCCCGGGTAACGGTAGCTCGGCGCTGACGCTCGGCGGCGGCCTGTTCCTCCATCGCCGTCTGCATGGTATGGGAGGGATTGATATCCTGAATTTCCACGGTTTTCAGGGTGATCCCCCAATCGGCAATATCGTCTGAAATGGCCGCTTTTAACTGCACCTTGATTTTATCCCGCGACGACAGGGCGTCATCCAGGCTCATCTCACCGACGATGGAACGCAACGAGGTCTGCACCAGGGTACGAATCGCAATCTCGTAATCCTCGACACCATAAACCGCTTTTTCCGGGGACAGAATATTGATATAGGCAACGGCATTGGCGATGATTACGACGTTATCGAGGGTAATTACCTCCTGCGATGGAATATCCAGGACGATATCCTTGGTGGTCACTTTGTAGGCGACGTTATCAATATAGGGAATAATAAATTGCAGCCCTGGTGATAAGGTCTGATGATATTTACCAAGACGCTGAATTACCCATTTGCTGCCCTGAGGAACCTGCTTGACGCCGCGATATAGGGTGACCGCGATCAAGGCCAGAATTGCAAAAATAACAATTGATCCATCCATATTATTGTTTCCTGTACCTGGGTGAAAATTTCATTTAGCTAATACCGCTCACGAATGAGCCGGTTACCGATGTCGGTCCGGTGATGTCTTTCAGTCGACCATCTTGTTTCAAACATCGACTTTCTCCACCACCAGCGCGTTGCCGGAGAATTCCCTGATGACCACCCGGTCACCCGCCACGACCTCGGATTCGCAGACGAAGGGCCACTCGTCCTCACTGAGCACCGGGAGACTGAAGCGCACCACGCCGCGGCCTCTCCCGGATGGCGCTTTGACGACTCGTCCGATTTCGCCAATGGCTGCCTCCCTCGATATGCCAGCCTTGGTTTTATCGACCATTCTGGGATTAAAAAACTTAAACCAGGCCAGGGCAAATACACTGGATGCAACTATCCAGACAAAAACCGCGGCGGGCAGTCCCATGCGGGGGAAAGACCAGACAACAGCTCCCGTCACCAGCGCTCCAAGCCCGAACCAGAGGGATATGAAGCTGGTGAGAAACACCTCCAGCGTAATGAGGACGATGCCCAACACGATCCAGTGCCACCACAGTATTTCCATCGTCATTAATTAAACCCTCCGACCAAAGACAAGCCCGGCTGGAGTTTACCAGCTCATAGTTGGTCGCGCGTTGCCCCGCGACACACTAATTCATGACCATCGCCCGCTACTCAACACATCGGCTTTCGGCAAAATCAAATGCCATCAGTAGGGCATCTTCACTGAAATTGCCGTCGCGGTAATAACTCCTTCGCTCACCCACCTGCTTGAAGCCAGTGCGCAGATAAAGCGCGATCGCCGGGAAATTGCTGGCCCTGACTTCCAGATGCAGGCGGGCGGTATGTCGACGCAACTGGTTCAGGCAATATTGCAATAACTCAGACCCCAGACCCTGGCCCTGTAAAGCCGGGGCTACCGCGATATTGAGCAGTTCCGCCTGATCGAGTATCCGATAAAAAAACAGATAGCCAACGACCCGCTTACGTCTCTCCAGCACCACTCCCCGGTGGTTTTTGATGCTGTCATTAAACTGTCTCGCGCTCCAGGGAAAGGGAGAGACCGCCGATTCTATTTTCATCAACTCCCGAAGATCGTCCTTGACCACCGGGCGCAGGGAAAAGTCACTACCAGGAGGAGTAATTCCAACCATGTTCCCTGCCCCGGACATTCAATCACCCCATGCCGCGGTCAGCGGGCTAAAAATCGAATCGCCTGCCACACTTCGCGCTTGCGGGAAGGTAACTCGATCATCTCGGTCAAGGAGTGGGTATGTATCACTTCGACATCGCCAATGGCTACTGGAGCCGACGGGGTATTCGACGCAGCCCTTCCTCGCCCCAGGCTCATGGCCGCGTCCTCGCCCATTGCCAGCAGCCATGTGAACGGCGCCTGCCGATGGCGGCCCTTGACGAAAACCGTCAGATAGGCGCGCGCCGCCGCGAGGGACGTATCGCCCCGGATCGGCCAGTCGATAAACTCCGGCGCCAGCAGTTGTTGCGGCTTGCGCTGGATCGAGTGCAGCACATTCCCAAGCAGCTGCAAACGCTGGCTTTCCTGGCCCTGATCCCGTGGCCAGGAATCAATCACCATCAGGTCTTCACCTACTCGCCAGCAGGCCAGACGAAAGGCCACGGAAATCTCGGCGTGCCCCTGATCTTCCGCGCGCGGGCTTGAGTTCGAGGTCGAGATCGAAGCGTCCTCCAGCGCCACCGCGGCCCTGGCAGGCTTCATGACCGGGTCACCACGAGGGATGACGTCAGCGCGCCCTTCGCAGGCCGGAAGCGTGGTCCCTGGAGTTCCATCACTCGGGTTAATCCGAGCTTCAACGCCACCCAGGCTTGCGCTTTGACGGGAGATTCGATCATTGGAGACAGCGCGCAACCGGTATTGCACAACACCCAGTGCCGACAAATACCGGTCACGCGCATCCGATGCCATGGCTCGCACCTACACACCATCCAGTTGCGGGTGCAAACGATCCGGGCTTTCCATGACATTAAGGGCGTTCAGGTAGGCCTTGGCGCTGGCGACCAGAATGTCCGTGTCGGAACCCTGGCCGTTGACGATGCGCCCTGCACGCGCCAGACGCACGGTTACTTCCCCCTGGGAATCGGTGCCCGTGGTAATGGCGTTGACCGAGTAGAGCTTTAAATCGGTGCGGCTTTGGGCGACTTTTTCGATGGCCTTGAACACCGCATCCACGGGCCCGTCACCATCGGCTTCCACCTCATGGTCACTGCCGTGGCTTCGCAGCACGAGGGCCGCGTGGGGAGCCCGCCCGGTCTTCGAGGAGACATCCATGCTAATCAGCCGGTAACTTTCCGTGGCTTCACCCAGCTGGACTTCGGACACCAGTGCCTGCAGATCCTCATCATAGATCTCCCGTTTTTTGTCCGCCAGCTCCTTGAACCGCTTAAAAGCTTCATTCATTTCCGCCTTGTTATCAAAAGGGATGCCCAGCTCTTCCATGCGCGCGGCAAATGCCGCCCGACCGGAGAGTTTGCCCAGCACCAGGCGATTGGTATTCCAGCCGACATCCTGGGCGCGCATGATTTCATAGGTCTCGCGGTACTTGAGAACGCCGTCCTGGTGGATGCCTGATTCATGGGCGAAAGCGTTGGCGCCAACCACCGCCTTGTTAGGCTGAACCGGAAATCCGGTAATGGTCGATACCAGGCGCGAAACAGGCACTATCTGTTCCGTGTTGACCCCGGTATAAACCGGGAAAATATCCTTTCGGGTGTTGATCGCCATAACGATCTCTTCCAGCGAAGCGTTGCCAGCGCGCTCGCCGAGGCCATTTATCGTGCACTCTACCTGTCGAGCACCATGCATCACCGCCGACAGGGAATTGGCGACCGCCAGACCAAGGTCGTTATGGCAGTGCACGGAAAATACGGCTTTGTCAGCGTTGGGGACATTGGCAATTACCCGGCCAATCATCTCCCCATACTGGCCTGGCTCACCGTAGCCGACCGTGTCGGGGATATTGATGGTTCTGGCCCCGGCATTAATCACCGCCTCGATCACCCGACACATAAAATCAAATTCGGTTCTGCTGCCGTCTTCCAGGGAGAACTCGACGTCATCGACCAGATTGCGAGCGATCTTAACCGCTCCCACGGACTGCTGGAGCACCTCTTCCGGCGTCATTTGCAGCTTGAACTCCATGTGGATGGGCGAGGTGGCAATAAATGTATGAATGCGTGGCGCCACGGCGCCTGCCAGGGCCTCGGCGGCTCTTTCAATATCGGCATGAGTGGTGCGGGCGAGACTACAAACAGTGCAATTTTTGATCGTGGCAGCGATACTTTTGACTGCGGCAAAATCGCCGGGACTGGAAATAGCGAAGCCGGCTTCGATGACATCCACGCCCAGCTTTTCCAGGGATTTGGCAATGCGCAGCTTTTCTTCCTTGGTCATCGCCGCACCCGGGCTTTGTTCGCCATCCCGCAACGTGGTGTCAAAAATTACTAATTTTTCCTGGTCCATGATCTAACTCCGAATTAACCCGCCCCAGGCGGATTATTTTAATGGAACTGAGTGGGAAAGTTGGCCTCAACAGAGCTAACCCGCCACTTAAACATCCCTCGGCGAGCTCCGCCCCATACAAGGGGAGCCCGATCCGGGGATACAAAAAAACAATTTGAATGGATAAGGTAGGATGCCCCTCAGGGCAGGAGGCGTAGCAGGCCGGTGCCAGGCAGCCACACCATCGCGAAGCGAGAGCGCACAATGCGGCTTGAAATCGTTGGCTGGATATTCACGGTCGCTTTAATTTGCTCGTGGCAAGGTTTGTGTTTTTGACGACTTTCATGAAAATTAAATCAGAAAATCGTGCTTGGGTAGCTATTCAAGCAGATTATCGTCATCCTGCCAAGCCACCAGTTGACTTTTAACACCGGAAACCACGGGTACCGGCGCGGACTATCACGGGACCATGCCGAGCCCGGCGACGCACCACCACCTTATCCGGTGACGGGTTTTCTAAAGCGTCTCCAAGCCCATGTCGCCGGTCCTGACAGGGCATAAATTACCGCCATGACCAACAACATGCGGGGCGGATCGATGAGAATAATCGACACCACCATGACAATGGCGAAAATGGCCACGAAGGGTACCCGGCCTCTGAAGTCAACACCCTTCATACT
>JBECKV010000016.1:0-7284 GCA_040235495.1 Porticoccaceae bacterium | reverse complement strand
ACGGGCGCTTGCTCGCGCTCGGCAGCCGGCGATCGCTGAATCAGTCCCTCGGTCTCGACACCGGGGCCACGGTGGAGACACTCTTCACCACCGCCATTGAGCGGGAAAGGAAGGCGCAATCCCTGGATGCGAGCGCGTGAAAGGTCACAGATTGAAGGCGCTCATCGTCAAGGAAAGTCGCGAGCTGATTCGTGACCCGGTCACCGTTACCCTGGCGGTGATTATGCCTCTGATCATGCTTTTTCTGTTCGGCTATGCGGTCAACCTGGATGTGGAACGGGTCGCGCTGGGCATCCACGACCTGGACAATACGCCGGCAAGCCGCGACCTATCGGCCCGCTTCGTCAGCTCCCGATACTTTGAGTTAAAACAACAATTGACCGATATCCATGATCTCGAATCCGCGCTGCGGGACTCGACAATCAAAGTAGGGGTGGTGATTCCGGCTGGCTTTGCCCGGCATCTCCTTCGCGACGAGTCATCACCGGTGCAGGTCATCGTCGACGGTGGCTACCCGGTTTTGGCGCGCTTGGCATCGGCCTACGCCGAGGCCGTGATCGGCAATTTCCCGGTTCGCAGGGAGGCTGCCGTCCAGGTTCAGGCCCGGGTCTGGTTCAATCCCGCCCTGCGCAGCGTCAACTTTGTTATCCCGGGATTGTTCGCGGTGATACTGATGGCGTTCCCGCCATTGCTCACTGCCCTGGCGATCGTGCGCGAGAAGGAGAGCGGTACGATTGAGCGGATCTATGCCTCGCCGGTGACCTCCGGTGAGTTTATCGTCGGCAAGCTGGCACCTTACGGCCTGGTGGCATTTCTGGAAATTCTGATGGTGATCGCGGTCGGGTTTGCCTGGTTCCAGGTGCCCATTGCCGGCAGCCCCGCGCTGCTGCTGGGGTCGGCATTCATTTATGTGCTGACTACGGTAGGTATTGGCCTGCTGGTGTCATCCCTGGTCCGTACTCAGTTGGCGGCCATGCTGATCACTCTGATTGTCACCCTCATGCCATCCTTCCTGTTTTCGGGCTTTTTATTTCCCCTGTTCACCATGCCCCTCGGCCTGCAACTGTACAGCCGGCTGTTCCCGGCCGGGGATTTCATGGAAATATCCCGGGGGGTGGTGTTGAAATCAGCCGGCCTTGAGGCGATTCTGCCAAATCTTCTGATGCTGGTCGTTTATACAGTGCTGGTGTTTGTCTTCGCCGCGTGGCGGATGAGGCAGAAGGTGGCGTGATGGGGATTGCCTTGGTGGGCTTGTTGCGCAAGGAAATCGTACAGTTCTTTCGCGACCGCTTGATACTGGTTCTGATACTCTGGCTTTATACCATCGAGGTTGTCATTTGTACCGTCGCACTCAGTTTCGACGTCAGTCATCTGCCCCTGGCGGTGGTGGACGAGGATCGCAGTGTCTTGAGCCGCTCGTTGATACAGAGATTCTCGGTGAGCGAAACCTTCAATCTGAAATTTCAGGAAACTCGCGTGGCAACCGCGACAGAGTATCTGGAGAAGGGCGACGCCGCCGCGGTGCTGGTCATTCCCGCCGGGTTTGAGCGCGATCTGCTCGCCGGCGTCGCTGTTGAACTGCAATTCCTCCAGGACGGCACCAATTCCAATATTGCCGCCAACGCCGTCAATGACGCGCTGCGGATCGTGCAACGCCAGGAACAAGAGGTGCTGGCCTTCGCGGCAGGAAAGCAGGGTGCGGTTCCAGTGATCCGCATCTGGTACAACCCACAGCTGGGCACGGCATCTTTCATGGTGCTATCCATGATCGCCCTGGCCGGCATGATGGTGGGCGTTATTCATCCGGCGGCTTCCATTGTCCGGGAAAAGGAACGCGGCACGATCGAGCAATTGCTGGTAACACCGATCTCCACCCTGGAGCTGTTCCTGGCCAAGATTACGCCGACTCTGATCATGGGCGTACTGTCCATCTTTCCGAGTTTGTTGATTGTCAGGGTTTTCAATGTTCCGCTCCAGGGCAGCCTGATGTTGTTCCTCGTGTTGACAGCCATCTTTTTGCTCAGTGCGATTGCTCTCGGCGTACTCATCGCCGCCTACAGTCGCACCCTTCAGCAGGCACTGCTGCTTTCCTTTTTCGGGCTTTTCCCGCTAATGTTCCTGTCAGGCAATCTGACCCCGGTGGAAGCCATGCCCCGGTTCCTGCAATACCTTTCACTGCTGAGTCCCCTGCGCTACTACATGGATATCATCATCGGCATTTTCCTCAAAGGCGCCGGTCTCGCGGTCCTCTGGGATGAGGCCCTGGCCCTGGTGGTGATCGGTATCCCCTTGTTTCTTTCTTCCCTTTGGGTTTTCCGGCGCCGGGTGCAGTGAGGTCGAATGAGTGCGTGCCCCAGGCACATGGCGTGGTGGCGGATGCGATTCGTTTATCCGCGACCATACGTGATTGCAATAAGGGGGCATAGAGTGTCTCTGGAGTCCGCAAGGGCATTGACAAGTCTCGCGCTACTGCTGGTTGGCACGGCCTTCAAGCCAGCTCCCGGATGCTTGCTGCCAGCAGACCGCTGATATCGATGGCGTTGGTGGGGTGGGGGATGGCATTGCTGGTCGCCAACTGCCGCGCCACCGCCGTGAGCTTTGTATCCGCGCCCTCGGCAAAGATACCATGCACGCCGATACAGACAGCCCGGGGCAGCCCCAGGCGTTCCAGGTGAGAGAGCGTTTCCAGCATGGTGTGGCCACTGGAGATAATGTCATCCACCAGTACCGGGGTGCGTTCCCTCCAGCCCTCGATATCGGGCACGCTGATCGCTACGTCTCGGTCACCCTGGCGGATTTTGCTCAACACCGTAAAAGGCGCACCGGCCTGTTTTGCCACCGCCGCCACCCACTGTTCGCTTTCGCTGTCGGGACCGATCAACACCGGCTGGTCGACATTGACGGCGATCCATTCGGCAATCAAGGGCGCGGCGTGGCCCACCCGGGTGGGAATGTCGTAGATCTCCGACAGCTGGTGATAGCGGTGCAGGTGGGGATCGATGGTGACCAGGGCCGAAAAATAGCGGGATAGCAATTTCGCGAAATAACGCGAAGTGACACCTTCACCGGGGTGAAAACGCCTGTCCTGGCGCAAATAGGGGAGATAGGGCGCCGCCAGCAACACCGCGCCCGCGCCCAGATCCCTGAGGGTCTCTGTCAACAAAAGCAGGGGCAGGAGGTGTTGGTCCGGTTGATAGAGATCCGCCAGTACCACCACATTGCGGTTTTTGACGTCATCCAGTATCCGCAGGTAGCTTTCGCCGTCCGGGAAGTGGCGCATGCCGAACCTGCCTTGCTCAAGACTGAGTGATTCGCCGAGCCTCCGGGTGAGGACTTTGTCCGCGTGCAGGCTGTAGAGCCTGTGCCAAGTTGTCATGGGTTCTCCTCGGTTTGAAACAGGGGGCGGGGATCGATGGACCGGCAGGGGAGTTTCGCTCGACAGCGGTCAGCCAGTTGGCAATTGGTCCCTGCCGCCAGTTTTGACCCGATAGCTGGCACAAGAGTACGCTTTGGCTGCCGGTGTTGATGCCGAGTGCGATGTTTGCGCGGCGGTCGGATGTCACGGCAACGGGCTGATAGTTCCCGAGTCTCCCGTGATGCTGATGACATCGGGATGGGTTTGCAGGTATTCCAGAGCATAGGCCAGCTCGCCGGTAGTCTCGGTGTGCAGGGTGAACAGGGGCTGGTCGCGTTCGACCCGGTCGCCCAGCCGCACATGCAGATCCAGTCCCGCGGCCGGCGCACCCGGTGCGCCGGCAAGTTTGGCGATCCGCGCCAGTACCCGATTGTCGATCGCGCTGACGACACCCCCCCGGGATGCCGTTACCGGCTGTGTCTGGGGGGCTGACGGCGGAGTGCGCATGCCACCCTGGGCTTCGCAGATGGCCTGAAATTTCCGCCACGCCCTGCCACTGCTCAGGGATTGCGCGGCGACAGCGGCGCCGCCACCCTCGGCGGCAAGTCCCGCCAACTCGAAAATCGCGCCGGCCAACTGAAGTGATCGTCCCCTGAGATCCGCGGGCGCGTCGTCCTTGTTCCGCAATACCGCCAGCACATCCCTGGCTTCCAGGGCCGGGCCGATGCCGCGTCCCACTGGTTGCATCCCATCGGTGATAACCGCATGCACTGCCAGACCGATCGCCGCGCCGGTGTCGCGCAGCAGTGCCGCCAGGCGCCGGGCGTCGCTGTCGCCGCGCACCTTGGCCGTCGGTCCCACCGGCAGGTCGAGTACCACATGGGTGGCGCCGGCGGCAGCCTTCTTTGACAGCAGCGATGCCACCAGTTGTCCTTCGCTGTCGAGGTCGATGGTCCGTTCGATGCGGATGAGAATGTCATCGGCAGGGCTCAGGGAGACCGCGCCGCCCCAGGCAATACAGCCGCCCTCCTGTTCCACCACCCGACGCATGTCGGCAATGGAAAGGGCGACCGGTGCCAGGGTCTCCATGGTGTCGGCGGTGCCTGCCGGAGAGGTGATGGCACGGGAAGAGGTTTTAGGCATGATCAGTCCTTCCGCGGCTACCATTGCCACCACCAGCGGTGTGGTCCTGTTGCCGGGCAGGCCCCCGACACAGTGCTTGTCGACCACCATGTCCCGATGCCAATCGAGGCGTTCCCCGACCTTGATCATGGCCCGGGTCAGACTGGCGGTCTCATTACGATCGAGTCCACGGCTGGCGCAGGCGGTCAGAAAGGTGGCGAGTTCGACGTCGGTATAGAACCCCTGGCACACGTCCGAGATAATGGCCTCAAACTGGGAATCGTTCAGCGAATTGCCGTAGATTTTTGCCCGCACCGTACTCATGGAGTCGATGGTGGGGGCATGGGCGAAACTGGCGTGTTCTCCCGCCCCGGGGTTCAGGGCGTGCCAGGCGGACTCCGAGAGACCGAGCTCATCCGGGGCCAACCAGTCGCCCCGAATGACGTTGAGGGTGGCCAAAATACCGCGGCCGCCGGCAGTGACCTGGATCCGGCTCTGGGCGTTGAAGCCTTCGGACCGGCAAACGTGGCAGTCCCCGCGCATATAGACCACCAGTTCCTGGTGGGTATCGATACCCAGGCGATGCGGCTTGAGCAGGTATCGTGGTCCGTCCATCAGTCGACCTCCCCATTTCCACGACGGTTTTCGGCGGCATTTTCGATACGCTCGAGAATGGCCAGCAGGTCGAGGGTGTCATTGCTGAAATGCACCTTGCGCAGTACGTCCCAGTGGTCGTGGAGATGTTGGCGCAGGCAGCTTACGGCATTTTCCAGGGACACACTGTGCCACTTGTGGGGGGATACGCCGATTTCCTCGTTCTCGTCGACATCACCAAAGGCGACCATTCTTATTCCGTGGCCATGTTCGCTTTCGGCCCGGCCGTGTTGGAGAAGTTCGTAGGCCAGGTTTTTCGCTTGCGCGGGACTGCAACAGCCGAAACGCATCAGGGCGCCGGCCAGGACGTCGGGTTTGCGGGCCGGCGGGTTGAACCGGGCCCGACCGCGCTTGACCTCGCCGACGATCATATCGGCCCTGTCGTCGGGGGCACCCAGTGCCGGGTCCGGTTCGAAGAGGACGTCACCGACGAGTTTGCGCTTTTTGCGCACACTGGTTTCCCGACCGGCGCGGGGAAATCGAAAGGCGAGAATGTCGAGATCGCTGACGGTGCGGACATTGCCGCCTTTGGCGGTCTCCATGAGGGGATATTCCGTCACGCAGAAATAACCATTGATTTGCAGGTAGGCTTTGACCAGTGCGACAGCGGTATCCAAGGCTTACTCCAGTTCGATGGTCTGTCCCCTGTCGGCGGCAGAGGGCAGCGGTGGTTGAATTCAGTGTGCGGGTAATCAGTGAGCGGGTAAGGGTGATCGGCTAAACCCTGTCCGGCGTCCCCTTTACCGTGGATGACAAAAGTCTGCCTGGCCGGGTCGACATTTTTCAACCCGCCGGTGACCCCCGTGTGCCAGCGGAAAGCGCGGGCCGGTAACGGTATCGGCCGCCCTCGAAACAGTAATCTTCATTGTCCTAGAGCGCGTTAGCGATATTTTCGAAGTCGATTGGCGCCGGCAGCGCGAGCTGCCGGTTGACCGGGTTCACTGCTGAAGTGCCCAATCAGCGGTCTTTGTTTTTTTATAAACATGGCCCCTTCCGCTAGCCGCATTTGAAGGTGGAGTCAGCGGGTGGTGGGGGGCCGTGCCGGCTATTTTTTGTGGGCGTGCTTGCTCAGTTTTTCCTCTTCCGCCTGATGTTCGCTCATCTGCTCCATCATCATTTGCATCATGCCCATGCGTTCTTTCATCATGCCCATGCAGGTTTCCATATTCATGGATTCCATGCTCTTCTGGTTCATGCCTTCGCTCATTTGGTGCATGCCCGTTTGCATGGCGCTCATGTGTTCCTGCATCAGCTTTTGGCGCTTCTCAGGGACCTGTTCGTCTTTGATTTGCCCCATCAGGGACTGCATCTTGCGCATGTGCTCATGCATCATTGTCATATGTTCGCCGTGCATTCCCATCGCGCCGCCTTGCGGATTGTCGCCATCAGGGTGGTGGGCTTTTTCGGCGAAAGCAGGGCCGGCGAGCATGGCGGTAATGGCAATTATTCGGGTAAGCGTTTTCATGACTGTCTCTTGGTTGGTCTGTATGTAGTTAAATAACATGTTTTAGCACTTTCGGGGACCCTGATTAAAACGGACCTAGGACTCCCTGGAGGACTGTTTTCTGCCTTCCTCCAGGCCCCGGCGATAGGCCTCTTCCGGATCCCGGTGTTGATGGTCGCCGTGGCTGTGCCCGCCATGCCCTTTGTGCATGAATAAGTGCATCAGGGGACAAAGCAGGATAATCAGGTAGGGTAAATAGGGCAGGGTATGGACGCCGTGTTCCACCAACAGGAAATAGAGGGCGGCGCCGATGAGAATGAGCGTTGTCAGCCCGTGAAGGCTGGTCCAGTACCCGGGTTTGGTTGCCATGTCGATCTCTCCTTTAGCGGCTCCGCGGCAATCAATTGCCTGTCGAAGTCTGGTCATTGCTCGATATCAAGTTTTGCCCGCTTGAGACGCAGGGAGTTGCCGATCACCGACAGGGAACTGGTGGTCATGGCGATCACGCCGATCATGGGGTGGAGCAGACCGACGGCGGCAATGGGAATAGCCGCCAGGTTGTAGAACCATGCCCAGAAAAGATTTTCGATGATCTTGCGAAAGGTGGCGCGGGACAGGCGGATGGCCTCCACGATCTTGGACAGCTCGCCTTTCACCAGCGTGACGTCGGCCGCTTCGATGGCGACGTCGGCGCCGGCGCCGATGGCGA
>JBECKV010000005.1:0-10240 GCA_040235495.1 Porticoccaceae bacterium | reverse complement strand
CGACGACTGCCAGCGAGCCTCAATGCCTGTTTACAGTGCAACATGGCTGTTTTGTGTTCCACCATGGTGCGAGTGATCGCCGGGATTGGTTGCTGGAGCCGGCTTATTGAAACCATGTCTTTCGACGCTTTTTAGCCATTGAGCTGCTCTGGTCGCACTGATCGTTTGATATCCCTTGCAATTGCCGGTCGGTGGCATGGCTCTTGCTGTCGGTATCTTGTGGAGGAAGCCGGTGATGGCAACGTCGTCGCGTACTCAACAGATGAGATAACAATAGTCAGCTAGGGTTCCGGTCGGCAAGAAACCGGCGTCTGGTCCGAGAGCTGACGACCTTCTCCGGAAGGTTACACGGCGGGATAAAAGCCCGGGAGGTTTGGTTCGGCGTTTGTTGCGCCGGTGTCCTCCAAGAACCCGTTAGCCACCGGAGAATCCCATGAAATGCTCAAGGCTCTTATCCCGTTTATTCGCCATGCCCCTGGCGCTGGCGTTTACATGCCTGCTGGCCATTCCCTCTGTTGCCGAAGAGAAAAGCAAATTCAGCGTGTGCTGGTCGATTTATGTTGGCTGGATGCCCTGGGACTACGGCGCCCAGTCCGGCATCGTTAAAAAATGGGCCGACAAATATGGCTTGGAAATCGATGTCGTGCAGATCAATGACTACATCGAATCCATCAATCAGTACACGGCGGGCAAATACGATGGTTGCACCATGACCAACATGGATGCCCTGACCATTCCCGCGGCCGGTGGCGTCGATTCAACGGCGCTGATCGTCGGTGATTTTTCCAATGGCAACGACGGCCTGGTGCTCAAGGGCAAAACCGCGCTTGCCGATGTCAAGGGCCAAAGCGTCAATCTCGTCGAGCTGTCCGTCTCCCATTATCTGCTGGCGCGGGCGCTCGAGTCGGTCGGCCTGTCCGAGAAGGATGTGAAGGTGGTGAACACCTCGGATGCCGATATGGTGTCCGCCTATGCCACGGATGACGTCAACGCGGTGGTGACCTGGAATCCCTTGCTTTCCGAGATCGTCGCCATGCCGTCGAGTACCAAGGTGTTTGATTCCTCCAATATCCCCGGTGAGATCATTGACCTGATGGTGGTCAATACCGAGACCCTCAAAGCCAATCCCAAATTTGGCAAGGCGCTGGTCGGCGCCTGGTACGAGATCATGGCGCTCATGAGTGCCGACAACGAACAGGGCAAAGCGGCGCGTCTGGCCATGGGCAAGGCTTCCGGCACTGATCTGGCGGGATACGATGCCCAACTGGCTTCTACAAGGATGTTTTATAAAGCCGCCGAGGCGGTGGATTTTGTCGCCAGCAAGGACTTGAAGGAGACCATGGGCTATGTGGCGTCTTTTTCCTACAAGCACGCCCTGCTGGGCGAAGGTGCCGCCGATGCGGGATTTGTGGGGATCGAGACGCCCGCGGGTATTCTGGGTGACCGCGCCAACGTGAAATTACGTTTTCCAACTGAATATATGTCCATGGCGGCGGAGGGCAGTCTTTAACGGCCGGCGGTTGATTCGGGATTTAGTGTGTACGCCCGGATGGCGCGGTGATGACCAAGCTGATCAACCGACAGCCCGACCGGATACAGCGCGTCATTCTGGGCGCGCTGCCGTTCTTGCTGCTCATCGCGCTGTACCTGTGGGGTTCGGAACAGCGCTTACAGGCCAATCCCAACGATAAACTGCTGCCGCCGCCCGGGAAAATTGTCAGCGCCATGGAGCGCCTGGCCTTCGAGCCGAGTAAACGCAGCGGCGATTACCTGCTGTGGGCCGATACCGCCGCCAGCTTGCAGCGTCTGGTCGTGGGCGTCGCGGTGGGCGCACTGATCGGCCTGTTGTTTGGCGTGATCAATGGTGCCTTGCCGCTGGTCCATGCCAATTTTTCACCTGTCGTGACAGCGGTTTCGTTGATTCCGCCGATGGCGATACTGCCAGTACTGTTTATTATTTTCGGCCTCGGTGAGTTGTCCAAGGTGGTGCTGATCGTGATTGGAATTACGCCGGTGCTGATTCGCGATCTGCAGCAACGGGTGCTTGAAATCCCTCGCGAGCAGTTGATAAAGGCGCAAACACTGGGTGCCAATAGCTGGCAGATCATCGTCCGCGTCATCCTGCCGCAAATCATGCCGCGCCTGCTCGATAGCGTGCGTCTGGCACTGGGGCCGGCCTGGCTGTTTCTGATCGCGGCGGAAGCCATCGCCGCCACCGAAGGCCTGGGCTATCGCATATTTCTGGTGCGCCGCTACCTGGCGATGGACACCATTCTCCCCTATGTGGTGTGGATTACCCTGCTGGCTTTTGCGCTGGACTGGTTGCTGCGCCGGGTCAGTCGCCATCTCTGGCCCTGGTATCACAACCGGACCGGACAACAAGGGGTGGCGGCATGAGTCTGATCGAACTGCGCCAGGTGTGGAAAAGCTATGGCGATCAGGTGGTGCTGGAAAGACTCAATGCCCGGGTGGAGAAGGGGGAGTTTATTACCCTGGTGGGCGCCTCCGGCTGCGGCAAAACCACCTTTCTGAACCTGTTGCTGGGCACCGAAGCGCCATCCCGCGGCGAGCTGTCGCTCGATGGTCGGCCGCTGCCGGCGGAACCGGATAATCAGCGGGGCATTGTCTTTCAGCGCTATTCGGTATTTCCTCATCTGACCGCCTTGCAGAACGTGTTGGTGGCCCGTGAGTTCGAACTAAGCCCTGTTCTGGTGCGCCTGTGGGGTCGGCGACGCCAGCAGGTAGAAGGCGAAGCCCGAGACTTGCTGGACGCGGTGGGTCTGGCGCAGGCGGCGGCGAAATATCCCCACGAGCTGTCCGGGGGTATGCAGCAACGCCTGGCCCTGGCCCAGTCGCTGATCAACAAACCGCGTATTCTGTTGCTGGATGAGCCCTTTGGCGCCCTGGACCCCGGTATCCGGGCCGATATGCATCAACTGGTGTTGTCGCTTTGGCGTCAGTATCGGCTCACCATCTTCATGGTTACCCATGATCTGAAAGAGGGGTTCTACCTGGGCACTCGGCTGTGGGTTTTCGACAAGGTGCGGCACGACCCGCACGCCCCCCATGCCTATGGCGCGCGTATCACCTACGACCTGCCCGCCGGCCACAAGCCGGACGCCGCGCCGGCCACGGGTCCGGGCGGCGAGGACGAACCGGATCGGGGCGAGGCGCTGGCGCTGGGAGTGGGGCGCTGAGCGACGAGCGGAACAGGACAAAGTCATGAGTCAAAACAGCCTTTACCAATACACTTTGCCACCGGCCGCTCACTGGTCGCTGCGCCTGCGTCGGGGTTTGCAGTTGACGCTGACCGACCTCGAAGGCGGCGCGAATCTGGGGATGCTGCTCTATAACCCTGAAAATCCGTTGGAGCGCTACAACGCGCCCGACACCCTCAAGTGCCAGCACACCTTCAAATTGACAGCGGGACACTGTCTGTACTCGGATATGGGGCGTATCTTCTGCTCGATCATCCAGGACAGTCTCGGTTGGCACGACACCGTCTGCGGCAACAGCTCCGCCGAGCAGGTTGCCCGGCAATGGGGGGCGCGGGATTACCAGAGCGATCGCAACGACTGGCGCCAGAATGGTCGGGATGCGTTTCTGGTGGAGCTGGCCAAGTACGGACTGGGGGAGCGGGACATGGCGGCAAATCTCAACCTGTTCAGCCGCGTCGTCACCGACGCCGCGGGTAACCTGTCCCTGGACTCGGCGGCGCCAGCGGGAGCGCAACTGACCCTGCGATTTGAAATGGACACCCTGGTGATCATGCACGGTTGTCCGCACCCCTTGAACAGGGCCGCCAGCTATCCGCGCAAGCCCGTCCATTGTGAGATTGCCGCGGCGCTCCCGATACCGCCCGATGACCTCTGTTGGCATCAGTGCGAGGAAAATAAAAGAGGTTTTGAAAATAATCGCCTGTATCACCTGGGCCTGGGTTGAATCATTCATAAGGGCGAATGAACAAGCTTCGATGAGGTTGATTGATGATTAAAGAAAGTCATTTATCGGCGGCCGATGCCGCGCTAAGCGAGAAGGTTCGGGCCGGTGACTACTGGTTTCAGCCGCTGGCTGCCGGCCACACCCTGCGCATCATCGACTGCGAGGGCAACCAGGCCGCTGACACCCTGTTTTACAGCGCGGCCGACCCGGCCGAACGCTACAGTGCGGTGGATACCATTCGCGCGCAGGGCAATATCTACCTGTCGGCCGGTTCGCGCCTGCTATCGACGCGCGGCAAGGTGCTGCTGGAAATCAGCGCCGACACCTGCGGTCGTCACGATACCTTGGGCGGCGCCTGCGCCAGCGAGAGCAACACGGTGCGTTATGCACTGGACAAACGCGGCATGCACGCCTGTCGCGACAGTTGGATGCTGGCCGTTTCCGAGCATCCGGAATACGGCATCGACAAGCGCGACATCACCCACAACATCAACTTCTTTATGAACGTGCCGGTCACCGAGACCGGCGGACTGACCTTCGAGGACGGCATTTCAGCGCCGGGAAAGTACGTGGAAATGGTTGCGAAAATGGACGTGCTGGTGCTGATTTCCAACTGTCCACAATTGAACAACCCCTGCAATGGTTACAACCCCACTCCTATCGAGGTGTTGGTGTGGCATTGAGGCTTGACCGGTGAGGAAATTTTTGAGCCCGTTTTTAAGCCGCAATGGCAATGCGGATAAATAACCCAGAGCCTCCACAGGCGTCCGGGACGGCCCGGCACGCGCAGTGAATCCGCGGGACGACCCGCCATGGGACGACTGATGTTTCGCAAGGTGCTGATTGCCAATCGCGGTGCCATCGCGGTAAGAATCTGCCGCACGCTTAAATCCATGGGGATCACTTCAGTGGCGGTTTACGCTCATGCCGACCGCCATTCCCTGCACCGGCGGCTCGCCGACGAAGCCTGGTCGCTGGGAGTTGGAAATGCCGCCGGGACCTATCTGAATCAGGAAAAACTCTTCGACATCGCCGAAAAAAGCGGCGCCGAGGCGATTCATCCCGGCTACGGTTTTCTCAGTGAGAACGCTGATTTTGTCCGCGCCTGTGAGCGCAGGGGCCTGACCTTCATCGGCCCCGAGGCGAAACACATCGAAGCCTTTGGCATGAAGCACACCGCCCGGCGCCTGGCCGAGGAAAATCACGTGCCGCTGTTGCCGGGTACCGGCCTGCTGGCGGACGCGGCGCGGGCGCTGCGCGCAGCGGAACGGATCGGCTACCCGGTGATACTCAAGAGCACGGCCGGTGGTGGCGGTATCGGCATGCAGGTCTGTGCTGACGCCGGGGCGCTGGCCCAGGCCTTTGACCGGGTCAAGCGTCTGGGCGCCAATAATTTTGCTAACGATGGGGTGTACCTGGAGAAATACATCGTCCATGCCCGCCACGTCGAGGTACAAATATTTGGTGATGGCCGTGGCGGTGTACGCAGCTTCGGCGAGCGGGACTGCTCGGCACAACGACGCCATCAAAAAGTGCTTGAGGAGACCCCGGCGCCCGGTTTGCGGGAGCCGGTCAGGGCGAAGCTACACAGCACCGCCGAGCGCCTGATGGCGGCGGTGGGCTATCGCGGCGCCGGCACCGTGGAGTTCATTTATGACGCCGACAGCGAAGGCTTTTGGTTCCTCGAAGTCAATACGCGACTGCAGGTGGAGCATGGTGTCACCGAGCAGGTGTACGGCATCGATCTGGTGGCATGGATGGTCGAGCTGGCCGCCGGTGCTATCACCCGTGTCGACGATCTGCCTCAAGCCCGACCCCGGGGCTGTTCCATGCAGGCGCGTATTTACGCCGAAGACCCCAATAAGGACTTTCAGCCCAGCGCCGGCCTGCTGACCCATGTCGGTTTCCCCGAGCCGTCGAGCCGAGCCGGCGAGGAGGGCCCCGGGGCGTTGCGGGTGGACCACTGGATCAGCGCCGGTCAGGAGGTTTCGCCCCTGTACGACCCGATGCTGGCCATGGTCATTGCCCATGGGGAAGATCGCGCCAGCGCCTTGCAGGCGCTCGACAAGGCCCTGGAACGTACCGAAATCGAAGGACTTGAAACCAACCAAGCATATCTGCGCGCCATCCTCGCCAGTGAGGCGTTTCGCCAGGGGGGTATCGGCACGGCCTTCCTGAGTCGCTTTTCGGCCTCGGTGGCCACCGTTGACGTGTTGGTGGCGGGCACCCAGACCAGCGTTCAGGACTCCCCCGGGCGACAGGGCTACTGGCATGTCGGTGTGCCGCCCTCCGGCGCCTTCGACAGCCGCGCCTTGCGCCTGGCCAACCGTTTGCTGGGTAATCGCGAAGACGCCGCGGGTCTGGAACTGACCCTGCAGGGACCCAGCTTACGCTTTAATTCAGCTTCGGCCATTGTGCTTGCTGGCGCGGCCATGCCAGCGACACTCGATGGCGAGCATTGTCCCGCCAATACCGTGGTCGCGGTGCGCGCGGGGCAGGTACTGGCGATCGGCAAGGCGCGGGCCGGTGCGCGCGCCTACCTCGCCGTAAACGGCGGTATCTCCTGTCAGCCTTATCTGGGTTCTCGATCAACCTTCACTCTGGGTGGTTTTGGCGGGCACGGCGGGCGGGCCTTGCGGGCGGGCGATGTACTGCATCTCGAAGCCAGCGCCGAAACGCCCGGCGAGCCGGGCAACATCGGCGCGTGCCTGCCGGAAGCGCTGATCACCCGCTTCAATCAGCAGTGGCAACTGCACGTGGTCCCTGGCCCCCACGCGGCGCCGGATTTTTTTACCGAAGCGGATATCCGCGCCTTTTTCGAAGCCGAGTGGCGTGTGCACTTCAATTCCAGCCGCACCGGCATTCGCCTGATCGGGCCGAAACCCCAGTGGGCCAGAAGTGATGGCGGCGAAGCCGGGATGCACCCCTCCAATATCCATGACAACGCCTACGCGCCGGGCTCGGTGGATTACACCGGGGACATGCCCGTTATCCTCGGGCCGGATGGCCCCTCGCTGGGTGGTTTCGTGTGTCCGGCGACGGTGATATCCGCCGACCTCTGGAAGCTGGGTCAGCTCAAAGCCGGCGACAGGCTGCGATTTGTCCCGGTCAGTATTGCCGAGGCGGTACGCCTGTCCCAGGCCCAGGAAGAGGAAATCAACACGCTGACCCCGCGGCAATCAACGCCGGAAGCCTTGCCCCTTGACCGGGTTGTCACCACCACGCCGGTATTGCAGCGGCTCGATCCGGCCGGTGACGCCCGAAGCCAGGCCCCCGGGGTGATCTATCGGCCCACCGGCGATCGCTACGTGTTGGTGGAGTACGGCCCGCTGGTACTGGATATCCGCCTGCGATTTCGGGTCCACGCCCTGATGCTGTGGCTGGAGCGGCGAGCCATTGACGGGGTGCTGGAGCTGACGCCGGGCGTTCGTTCGCTGCAAGTCCACTACGATCCGCTGCGAGTGTCCCTGGATAAATTGCTGTCGATACTGCGCGATGCCGAACGGGACCTGGGCGATGTCGATGCATTGACCATCCCCGCGCGCACGGTCCATCTGCCACTGAGCTGGAATGACCCGGTGTGTCAGCAAGCGGTTGAGCGCTACACTCGTTCCGTGCGCGGGGATGCGCCCTGGTGCCCGGACAATATTGAATTCATTCGGCGGATCAACGGCCTGGAAAGCGTCGATCAAGTCAAACGCGTGGTATTCGACGCAACCTATGTGGTCATGGGCCTGGGCGATGTTTACCTCGGTGCCCCGGTGGCGACGCCACTCGACCCGCGCCACCGTCTGGTCACCACCAAATACAATCCGGCGCGCACCTGGACGGCGGAAAACTCCGTGGGTATCGGGGGTTCCTACCTCTGTGTCTACGGCATGGAGGGGCCGGGGGGCTATCAGTTAATCGGGCGCACCCTGCAGATGTGGAACCGCTTCCAGAGCACCGCGGTGTTTGAGCGGCCCTGGTTGCTGCGGTTTTTTGATCACATTCGCTTTTATGAGGTCACGGGCGAGGAACTGGCGCAAATCAGGGAGGAACTCCCCATCGGCGCCTACCCCCTGCGCATTGAGGAGGGTTCTTTTTGTCTGCGGGATTACCAGGCTTTTCTTGAGCAAAACAGTGCGAGCATCGCCGCATTTACCGAGCGGCGGGAGCACGCCTTCAAGCAGGAACTGGCGCGCTGGATTGCCAGCGGGCAACTGAACTTTGATTCCGCCCAGGCGCCGATGGCAGTCCCGGACGAACAAGCCGAGTTGCCGCCGGGCGCCACCGCCGTGGATAGTCCGGTGGCCGGTAATATCTGGCGACTCAAGGTTGCCCCGGGTGATCGGGTAAGTCGGGGCCAGGTATTGGCGGTGCTCGAAGCCATGAAAACGGAAATCGAATTAAGCGCACCGGCGGACGGGACGGTGCAGCGGATTCTGCGCGGTGACGGCGAGGTCATCGAGGCCGGCCAGCTATTGATGATTCTGGCTTAAGCGCTGGTGATGATTCTGACTTAGGCTTAGGCGCTGGCGAGCGATCACGGGGCCCGTCATCCGCGACCGCGCCAGCGATTCAGCATAAAACCCGGAGGTGCCATGTCTTCCACCCTTGCCTCGATCTCCTCAATTGGCGCCCTGTTACGCGCCTACCGCAGCGGCGAAGTTCGCCCCAGGAATGTTCTGGCGCCCGCGCTTCGGAGACTGCGGGCGGACAGGCACCGCGCCTGGATACAAGTCATCGACGAAGCGGCTCTCAATCGGTATTTACAGGCCCTGGAACAGGAAAATGCCGATCACCTGCCGCTCTACGGTGTGCCCTTCGCGATCAAGGACAATATCGATCTGGCCGGTGTGCCGACCACCGCGGCCTGCCCGGCCTTTGCCTACACGCCCGAGGTGTCCGCTCCGGTGGTTCAGGCGCTGATCGATGCCGGCGCGGTGCCACTGGGTAAAACCAATATGGATCAGTTTGCCACCGGGCTGGTGGGTACCCGTTCACCCTACGGAGCATGCCGTAACAGCCTGAACCCGGACTATGTCTCGGGTGGTTCCAGCGCCGGCTCCGCCGTTGCGGTCGCCCTTGGCCAGGTGAGTTTTGCGCTGGGCACGGATACCGCCGGCTCCGGGCGGGTCCCCGCGGCATTCAATAATCTTGTCGGCCTCAAACCGAGTCGCGGCCTGCTCAGCACGCGAGGGGTGGTGCCTGCCTGCGCGAGCCTGGATTGCGTCACGGTACTGGCCAATAGTTGCGAGGATGCCAACCGGGTTTTCGACGTGGCGGCCCGCTACGATGCCGGGGACCCCTGGTCGCGGCGCAACCCTTATCGAAATGGGCCGAGATATTTTAGTCCCTCGACAAGCCCGTTCACGTACGCCAGGCCCCTGCCCGAGCAGCTGGAGTTCTTCGGTGACGAGGCTTCGGCCGAGGCTTTTACCCAGGCCTGCGACGCGCTTGCGGCAATAGGCGGCGAGGCGGTGGAAATGGATTTCTCGCCATTTTTCAAGGCCGCGCGGCTGCTCTACGAGGGGCCGTGGGTGGCCGAGCGCTACCTGGCGGTGCGGGAATTACTGGAACAGAAACCCCAAGCCCTGCTGTCGGTGATTCGGCAAATTATTGAACCCGGCGCCGACTTCAGTGCCACCCAAACTTTCGCCGCGCGGTATGCATTACAGGACTTCCGCCAGCGGGCGGCATCCCTGCTCGAGCGGGCGGACGTGGCAGTGACGCCGACCGCGGCAAGCTGCTACACCATTGACCAGGCACAAGACGAGCCCATCGCCCTGAACGCCCGACTGGGCTACTACACCAACTTCATGAATTTACTGGATCTCGCGGCGGTGGCGGTGCCGACGGGGTTTTTGCCCAGTGGCGTCGGGTTTGGGCTCACCTTGTTTCAGCGGGCCCTGAGCGATAAATATTTGCTCTCCGTGGCCGGGGCATTGCAACACCACCTGGCGATCCCCCCGGGGAACGGCGCCAGTGGCGCTTTTCAGGCCGAGTATGAGCCGCCCACGGCAGCGGTCAGTGACACCACGCCCCTGGTTGTTTGCGGCGCCCACCTGGAAGGCTTGCCGCTGAACTGGCAATTGCGTGAGCGGGGCGCTCGTCTGTTGGAGCGAACGCGCAGCGCCGCGGCATACAAACTGTATGCCCTTGCCGGTGGCCCCCCCCGACGACCGGCCATGGTGCGAGACAGCCAGCACGGTACCGCCATCGAAGTGGAAATCTGGCAAATGCCACTCGGGGAATTCGGGTCTTTTGTCGCGGAAATTCCCCCGCCCCTGGGCATCGGCAAGGTCGAGGTGGAAGA
>JBECKV010000211.1:0-7402 GCA_040235495.1 Porticoccaceae bacterium | reverse complement strand
TACGCCTTTAATGACAATCTCTCCTTTACTGCCAGTAAAGTTGTTTCGCAGGATTGCGACAAAGACGATACAGGTTGTACCGGGACAGTAGATGAAGATGTGAAGTTCGTAGTCTCCTACTCGCTGCCCATCGAAATGTAAGATTCATTAAGCAAGGTATAAAAAAACGCCGGCGATTTGCCGGCGTTTTTTATGTGTATCGCTAGCTGGCTTAAACCGCACCGGTAGCGGCCTTGAGCAGCTTGTCGAGCATGCGCTCGAGGTGCTCCAGGGTGTTGCAGGTGCTGGCCAGGTGGCAGTAGGGGCGGTATTTGTACATGACCGAATCGCCGGTTTTCCAGAAGTTCTCCGGCTCCGGGTTCAGCCAGATAACCCGCTTGGCCCGGTTGTGCAGCAGCTGCATGACTTCGCTGCGCGGTGCGAGAAAGTTATTGCGGGCATCACCCAGTATCAGCACGGTGGTTTTATTGTCGATGTCGTCCATGCACCGGTCCTCCAGGTCCAGCAGGGTGGTGCCATAGTCGGAGCCACCCAGGCCGTAACGCTCCATAATGACATCGATGGCCTGCTCCACCGGATAGTCGTCGAAAATATCGTTGACATCGACCAGGTTGCCGGTGAAGACATAGCTGTCTATGCGCTGCATAACGTCGTTCAGGCTGTATAGAAAGAGTAGCAGGAAGCGGGCATAGGCCTGCACCGAGCCACTGACATCACACATCACCAGCAGGCGCGGTTTGTCGATCTGCCTGGTCTTCCAGTAGGTCTCGAACAACACTCCACCGTAGGCGGCGTTGTGACGCAGGGTCTTACGAAAATCCAGCTGACCACGATTTTCCCGCTTTTTCTTCTTCGAATACTGAGTGCTCAGGCGCTTGGCCATTTTCAGCACCAGATGATGCATGATGTGGAAGTCGCGCTGCTCGATATTGGATAGCTTGGCGCTCTGCAAGTGCTCCTCACGCAGGTTGCGAGCGGCGTTTTTCCCGTACATCGACAGTTGCTGCTCGACGAAGTCCCGCACCTGTTCGGCCAGATAATCCTTGGCCTGGCGCAGTGATTCCGCCAGGCCCTGACCCTCGGGGCAGTCGCCCTGGCCGGTGGCCGCGGCTATTTCATTCTGCAGGTCGCGCAGGCCCATCTTCTGCATGATCTGCTGCGCATAGAGGCTTTTCTGGGTGAAAAACCAGATATCGGTGAGCCCCACCTCCCGGGCGGCTTTTTTCATTTCCACGCTCAGCGAGGCGGCATCGCGATCAAGCAGCATTTTTGCCAGCGGCTGGTCGCCCTTGTAGGCGTCGGCGGGCACGGGGATGGCCTCGTCGGCATTGGCGCTGGGAGAGTTCTTCTGCTTATGCCCCAGTTGCTCGATGGTATCGAAGGCCTTGAAGCGGAAGAATTGATCGAAACACTCGCCGACGATGTCCTGCTCGGGCAGGGATTTAGCCAGGCTCACCTGGAAAGCGCTGCGCAGGATGGAGCGGTTGCGAAAGCCGACCAGCGGTACCATGCGACTGGTCTCGATGCTGTCCGAGGGCGAGATATTTACGCCAGCGGCCCTGACCACCTTGTAAAAATCTTCCAGTGTCTGTTGCATGGTTCTGTCCTGTCAGGCTTCACACACCGGCGCGCTTGTGGGCCTTGTTGATGAAGCTCATGGTATGTTCGCGCATGGCTTCGATGTCGGTTTCGAATTTTAACAACACGTTGAGCGTCTGCTTGACCATGGGCGGGTCGAGTTGCTCGCTGTGCAGCAGCACCAGGGTTTTTGCCCAATCGATGGTTTCCGAGATGGACGGTACTTTTTTCAGATCCAGACTGCGCACATCCTGGACGAAACTGACAATTTCCTTGCGTAGCGTCTCGGGCAAATCGGGTACCCGAGTGCTCAGGATACGGCTCTCCAGTTTTTCATCGGGGTAGGGCACGTACAGGTGCAGGCAGCGGCGCTTGAGGGCGTCACTCATCTCGCGGCTGTTATTGCTGGTCAGGAAAACCAGGGGTTTCACCGTGGCCTTGATAGTGCCGAGTTCCGGGATACTGACCTGAAATTCAGACAGAACTTCGAGCAGGAAGGCCTCGAATTCATGGTCGGATTTATCGACTTCGTCGATCAGCAGGACGCAACCCGTTTCTTCGTGCAGGGCCTGGTATAGCGGCCTGGGTTCGAGGAAATTCTCGGAAAAGAACAGATCGTCGTAACTATGGATTTTATCCATGGACTCACGCAGCCCCTTGGCACCCTGAAGGAGGTCGCCCAGCTTGTCTTTTAACAGCTGCGTATAAAGTAACTGTTTGGCGTATTTCCATTCATACAGGGCCTTGGATTCGTCCAGGCCTTCGTAGCATTGCAGGCGCACCAGCGGCACATTGAGAATCTGGGCGGTGGTTTTTGCCAATTCGGTCTTGCCGACCCCGGCGGGGCCTTCGACCATCACCGGCTTCTGCAGATTGTGAGCGATGTATACGCAGGTCGCTATTTGCTCGCTGCAAATATAGTCCGCCGCTTCAAACCGGCTCCTGATTTCCTCGACCGATTTAAAATGGTCCTGGTAATGCTGTTTCATCGTGTGTTACTACCTGGTTTTAAAAATTCCGGTGGTTTATCGGCCTGCCGCCGCCAGCGCCTGCGCATATTTCGCGGCGCGGTTTTTTGTCGCCGACTGGCCGATGCTGGACAGTAGCTGAATATCCTTGCCGAGTGCTTCGATTTTTGGATGCAGTGACACCCAGGGCGCGATCAGACTTTGGCTTTGCTCAATCAGCGCACGCGCCCCGATGACCAGGGTGCTGAGATCGGGCGGTGTTGTATTTTGGCCCAGCCGCCGGGCGCCGAGCAAGCCCAACTCGGTAACTGTTTCGCTCAGGCAAAAGGCTGGGGTGAGTTCGTCGATGGGAATTCTCCCCTTGGCCAGCCCCGCCAGCAACTCCAGTTGCAGGCGAATAGCCGCGGCAATGGGCGCGAGCATGAGTACGTCTTCGAGGCTACGCATGGGTTGCGAAATGTCCTCGAAGGCCCGGCCGGGGGTGCCGATCAGGGCGGCACCCGGCAATTGGCATTTTTCAAAAATAATGTCGCAATGGCTGTGCGGGCTCAGCACCCGGCTCTGCTCGGGTGTCGTCAGTGTCAGCCCCTGCTGTGACCGGGGCACCAGGAAGGCGGAGAACTGCTTTCTCCCCGCGATTTCGCCACTTACGGCCAGGACAATGAACCAGTCGGCATGGGGGGCCTGACTGACATAGGCCTTTTTGCCGGTAAGGATAAAACCGTGGTCCCGTGGTTCGGCCTTGCAGGTGAGGTATTTTGGCTGGGCGCCAACGTCCGGCTCGGATATGGCGAGAGCGCACAATGTCTTGCCGGATTCTATTGCCTCGACAAAAGCGTCCACGCCTGTACCGTGGCGCCTGAGAATATCCAGTTTCAGTAATTGCCCCAACCAGCACATGGTCAGGCCGGGGCTTGCATAAGTTCTGGTCAGTATCATTGCCGCTTCGGCAATTTGAAAATAATCGGGACAGGCTTGAGCCTGTTCGCGGAATCCTTTTAGCCAGCCGTAATCAGCCAGCGTGCGCCACAGTGTTAGCGGAAAACTGGCGTTGCTCAATTCCAGCTGCAATTCAGGCGATAACCGGGGAAGCTTTCTGTGCGTGGCGCCGCGGAAGTCGGACATGAGGTGGGAAACAATCGGCAAAAGCGCCATTCTATACGCCGGAGCGGCGACAGCGAAATGATCATATTGGTAGAATTCGTACCGGCGCGGCGACTGAGATGCTCGGGAAGGTGGTATGACGAACGAAGATGACGCTTTATTGTTCCGCGAACTGGTTGGCGAGGTCGAACCCCTGAAGCACAAGGCCATCGTCCGAAGACGGCGCATGGACACTGATAGTCCGGCGCTGGTGGAGCGTCGTCGTGCTGCCCAGGCCGCTCAGGAAAAAATCGGCAACTATCTGTCGCGGCAGGATTTCGTCACATTGGTCAAACCCTGGGACCTCCTTTCGCACAAGCGCGACGGCGTTCAGCACGGCGTGTTTCGTAACCTCAAGCAGGGTCGGTATAACATCGATGCAACTATCGATCTGCACCGTCGTTCGGTCGAACAGGCGCGCCAGGAGGTATTTGCTTTTCTCCATGAATGTCTGGAAAGAGATATTCGTTGCGCGATGATTACTCACGGCAAAGGGCAACATAGGGATCCCCCGGCGCTGTTAAAAAGCTGTGTAAACCACTGGTTGGGCCAGGTGGATGAAGTGCTGGCTTTTCACAGCGCCCAGCCCCGTCATGGTGGTTCGGGTTCAACCTATGTATTGTTACGAAAAAGTCGCTCCCAGGCGCAAAAAAACCGGGAGAAGTTTTCTAAATTTAAGGGCAGGGATGGCTGATTTCCGCGGAATTGGCGTATGATTCCCACAGGGGTGGCTGATATTTTTGGGAAGAACGCATTGCCAGACAGGGATAAAAATAAACCCGTGGAATAAGCAGTCAACAGCGGGCGAGGAGTTTCCCGGGGTTTTAACTGTTGAACAAAGAAAATGAACTGAAAGCCAAAGCGCTCGCATTCGAGGCCAATTCGCCGCTCATCATTGCCGACAGTGCGCGGGTGATTATCAGCGTCAACGAGGCGTGTGTCGCGGTCAGTGGCTTTGCCCCGAATACCATATGTGGCATGACCCTGGAGGCTCTCTATACGGAAGGGTTGTATGAGTTCACTCGCGAGGCGGAGTCGGGCTTTCTCAAATTTTTAAGCCATCCTTCCAGGGACCATTTCAGCGGCAAGACTGTCCGTGTTACCAGGCAGGGCGATCTCGTGCATTTTATCGAGACCATCACGGTCATTCGAGATCAATCCTCTGCCCCGGGGAATTTTGTCGTTTACCTGCAGGATGTAAGCAGCCTGGTTGAAACCAAGCGCGCGTTAAGTGAATCCCGGCAAACGTATACCAGCCTCATTGAGTCAATGCTCGACGGGGTGATCATGCTGGATGAGTCAAAAATCGTCGATTGCAACCAGCAGTTCGCGCGTATGTTGGGGGTGGACAAGACCCAGGTCATTGGTCGCGCCGTCGTCGAGTTTTCGGTGCCGGTGCAGGCTGATGGAGCCCTTTCCGGCAAGCGCGCCAAACAGGTATTCAGCTCCGTTATTGGCGGTCGGACTATCGGGATAGAGTGGGCGTTCATTGGCGCCAACGGCGAGACGGTCGAAGTCGAGGGCAGCTTGAGCCCGGCAACTGTCGATGGAAAAACCGTGCTTCTGGCAACCGTGCGCGACATTACCCAGAGAAAGCAGCTCGACCGCGAGCGCCAGGACCTGCTCCAGGATCTGGCGGAGAAGGAAGAGGTTATCCGCCTGGCCAGCCAGGCCACGGGGATGATTTCCTGGGTGCTCGATATTCGATCCGGGGCTGTCGTCTGGTCGGACGGCGCGGACTATGCCCTTGGGCTCGATTCTGGCACCCTGGGCGAAACACTCGATGATGTCAAAAATTTAATGAGCGATCAGCAAAAGGAAAAGTTCGAGCGGGAACTTTTTGATGCGATGACCACCGGCCAGCCGCTAAAAATGGAAATGTCGTACAGACCGGGTGTCGAAGGCTCGAGCGCTACCCGCTGGGCCAGTGTGCAGGGTCGTGTCGAGTTTGATGGCAATGGCGTAGCGCAGCGCATTCGCGGCATCGTGTCCGATATTACCGAAGAAAAGCGCACCAAGGAGGAAATAGAACGTCTTGCTTATTATGACCCGCTCACCGGGCTTGCAAATCGGCGCTTGCTACTGGACAGGGTGCAACGCTGTTGTAATCAGGTGTCGAGGCGCGGTGTCAGTGGCGCCGTCTTTTTCCTGGACCTGGATCGATTTAAGTTGCTGAATGACAGTTTGGGCCACGCGATTGGTGATGAGCTGTTAAAGGCAGTGGCGACACGACTGAGAAATTGCTTGCGAGAGGAAGATACCGTAGCGAGGTTGGGGGGTGATGAGTTCGTGGTGTTGACACCATCCATTGATGGGGATACCGAAACGGTCGCGAAAAAAGCGCGCCACATTGGCGATCTGATTCGCGCTTCCATATCCGGTGAATACCGGTTCGAGGACCGATACTACTATCTCTCGTGCAGTATCGGCGTTTCCATTTTTCCCCAGGACAGCAATAACGCCAGCGAGGTGCTGCAATATGCCGACGCGGCCATGTACATCGCGAAAAAAAGTGGTCGCGACGCGGTTGCGTTTTATCGAACAGAGCTTCAAGCAGAGGCCGAAGAGCGCCTGGCTCTGGAACGGGGCCTGCGCAACGCCGTGGAACTCAACCAATTGACGCTTTTTTATCAACCCAAAGTGGATATCCGCCGAGCCAGGGTGACCGGTGCCGAAGCCCTGCTGCGCTGGCAGCATCCAACACAGGGGTTGGTGATGCCCGACCGATTCATTCCGGTTGCCGAGGAAACCGGCCTGATACTCGGGATCGGGAACTGGGTGCTGAGTGAGGCCTGTCGCCAGTGCGTGGAATGGAATACGGGACAGGTGGCGGAGGAAAAAATTGGTATCGCGGTCAATGTCAGCCCCGTGCAATTCCGTCACGGTGACTTCGTCGGTGACGTGATGACAATTCTGGACGAGCATGGGCTCGATCCAGCCCTGCTGACGCTGGAAATCACCGAAGGCCTTCTGGTCGAGAATATAGAGGAAGCTCAAACAAAGCTTAACGAGTTGCGCGCCGTTGGCGTGCGTCTATCGATTGATGATTTCGGGACGGGCTATTCCTCCCTGTTTTACCTCAAGAGTCTGCCATTGGACGAAATTAAAATCGACAGGGTGTTCGTCATGGATATTGTTGCAAGCGCCAGCGATGCCGGCGTGGTCGCCAGTATCCTGGCGATTGCCAATAATTTTGGTCTAAGCGCGGTCGCCGAAGGCGTTGAAACCAGAGCGCAGGCGGACTACCTGGACAAACTGGGCTGTTATCTGAATCAGGGGTATTTTTACGCCAGGCCCATGCCCGCGGCCGATTTTGCTGATCGCTTTCTTGGTTGGGAAAAGGCCAGGTCCGATCGTGACAAGGCGCTAGGGCATTAGAATCAGTCCATGGCTTGATTGTTTAGGTTGAGGCACAAGAGTTAAAAATTATGGTTTTGTACTAAGCTCAAAGTGAGCTGGTGCGGATGGGCCGAGTGAGCTGGATACGCGAATTCGACCACTTGTCCCGGCGGCGACATGAAAATGGAGACTAGAACAATGCCAAACCATACCTACAAGCATATCGAAATCACTGGCAGCTCCACCAGGAGTTCGGACGATGCCATCAGTTCCGCCATCGCCGCGGCAGCGGAGACACTCGATCACCTGCATTGGTTTCAGGTAGTGGAAACCAGGGGCTTTATCGAAGACGGAAAAGTGAAGCACTGGCAGGT
>JBECKV010000199.1:0-3784 GCA_040235495.1 Porticoccaceae bacterium | reverse complement strand
CAGGAATCAGCGCCGACAGGCCCATAAACAGCGGGTAGTCGCGAAACAGGGTGTTCTTCTCGCGTTTGAACCAGTCCGGGCAGGTGTATTCGCTGACCGGGTGGTGCAATACCTCCCGACCCAGGTCAGTGGTGCCCTGGTCGATGTGCGCGAAGGCTTTCTTGGTTAGCGCCACTTGCAGTGCGTGTTGCATGGTATTGCTCCCACCGGGTTCCAGTCGGTCAGTTGATTACAGCCAGTTACAGTTCGTTACAGTGCTTCCCGTTCCTCGTCTTTCCAGCCGTCGATACCACCGCGGCGTTGCTTACACCCGCCATCGCTGACATGCTGATATCGAACGTTACCTATTGGGTAAAGGCGGCGCGCTATGGCAGAATCGGCGCTTCATTTTAAATTCTAAATTTACAGTAAGCAAAAGAGGAATCGTTATGGACGTTGGCGTCGTTATGGCCTTTCAGAGCAGCCACAATCAACCCCTGTCTGACCTGGAGATTTACCAGAAGGAAATCGAGGTGGCGAAGATGGTGGAGCCACTGGGTTTCAATTCCATCTGGGGGGTTGAGCACCACTTTACCAACTACACCATGTGCCCCAATCCGATTGAGTTTCTCACCTATATGGCGGCCATTACCACGACACTAAAATTGGGCACGGCGGCGATGATCCTGCCCTGGCACAAGGATCCCCTGCGCATCGCCACTGATCTGGCCATGCTTGACAACCTGTCCAACGGTCGGGTGATCGTCGGCCTGGGCCGTGGTCTGGGGCGTGTCGAGTACGATGGTTTTGGCATCGATATGGCGACTTCCCGCGATCGTTTCAACGAGGCGGCGCCGATGATACTCAACGCCCTGGAAACCGGCGTCATGGCCGAGCACCACGGCGAATTTTTCGACCAGATTGAAGTTGATATCCGCCCCGCGCCCTTCAAGAGCTTCAAGGATCGTACCTATATCGTCTCCATGTCCCCGGATACCGTGCCCCACGCGGCGCGCCTCGGCGGCACCATGATGACGTTTGCCGTCGGACCCTGGCGCGTGCGGGCCAAGGATATCGCCCTGTATCGCGAGTTGTATGAAAAGGAACATAAGCGGCCGGCGCCGCCCACCTCCGCCAATATCTTCACCATCTGCGACAAGGATCCAGGCCGCGCCAAGGACATGGCCTACAAGTACATGGGCGATTACTGGGAGTCGGCCATGACCCACTACGAAATGAAGGGTAAGCACTTCGATAACATTAAAGGCTACGAGCACTACGGCCGTTCGGCGGTAGCCATGCGCGAGGACGCCACGCGTGTGACCGAGCAATACGTCGAGCAGCAGATCTACGGCACGCCCGAGCAGTGCCTGGAGAAACTGCGCGGCATCGAAGACATCGTCGGCCCCATCGAACTCAATTGCTTCTTCACCTATGCCGGCATGGATTATGACTACGCCAAGCAAAGCATGACCCTGTTTGCTGAAAAGGCGCTGCCTGTGCTGAAGAAATGGGACTATAAACAAAGCGCGGCCTGAGCAGGGACACACGCGCGGGCAGCAATTAGCGGCGCCCGGGTCCAGCCAAATACCGGTCCGAGGCTAGACAGGTAAGAGGCTAGACAGGTAAGAGGTGCGACAGAAAAAATAGAAATGAATACCTTGAACAGGAGGGTTGAGTGAGTATCGCATGTAATGACAGAACCCTATCGACCGCGGGTGCTGAGCTGGTGGTCACCGAGGGTGGCAGCGGCAAGCCGTTGCTGGTTCTACATGAAGAGTTGGGTGATCCCGGGTGGCTGACGTGGCAGCGGGAACTGGCGAAAACGCGCAGGGTCATCACGCCCCAGCACCCCGGTTTTGGTGTTTCGCCCAGGATCGGCTGGGCGCGGACGATTGGTGATCTGGCGAATTTTTACGCCCAGGTAATGGTCGAGCAGGGTTGGGTTGGGGCCGATGTCATCGGTTTCAGCCTCGGTGGCTGGGTGGCGGCGGAAATGGCCGCGCAGAACCCGGGCCAGTTCGCCACCCTGACCCTGGTGGCGCCGATGGGAATCAAGCCACCGAGCGGTGAAATAGCGGACATCTATTACTACACTACGGATCAGTACCTGAAACTGAGTGTCAAGGATGCCGCCGCCACCGCCGAGTTTGGCGATCTGTTTGGTGGTGAGATAACGCCGGAACAGTTCGAGCGCTTTCAGGACGCCACCGCCGAAACGGCGCGCTTCGCCTGGCAACCGTATCTGAATAATCCGGCGTTAGGCCATAGGCTCGGGCTGGTGAGGACCTTGCCGACACTGATTGTTTGGGGCGAGGAAGACAGTATCGTGCCGCTCAGTGCGGGCCACGCGTACCAGCAAGCCATCGCCGGATCCCGACTGGTGACCTTCCCCGGCTGCGGACACCGGCCGGAAATTGAACAGACGGACAAATTTCTCGCCGCGGTACGGGCGCACCTGTCCTGACAGTTAAGCGCCAATAAGAGACGACTCGATACAGGAGATTAGCCATGCATATCGCAACATTTACCGAGCGGCCCTACGCCCATGTGCCGGAAGAGGAAGTGATCAAAAATTCCAGTTTTTTTGGCGTATCCAATAAATTTCTCGATCCGGTCAAGGCCGGGGCCTTATTCAACCGCTATTTTGATGAAAAGCTGTACGCCGAAGAACTGGGTTTTGACGGCGTCATGCTGAACGAGCACCACGCCAACCCCTTTACCCTGGGCGCCATCATGGATGTGGAGGCCGCCATTCTGGCCCGCATTACCAAAAAGGTAAGGATTTCGTTGATGGGTAACCCCCTGCCGGTGGCTGACCCGCTGCGCCTGGCGGAAGAACTGGCCACCATCGACATGATTTCCGGTGGCCGTCTGATAACCGGCTGGGTGCGTGGCGCCGGTTGCGAGCAAATCGCCAACAACCGTAACCCCACCTATAACCGGGAAATGTTCGATGAGGCCCACGACTTTATTCTCCAGGCCTGGACCAAGGACGGCCCCTGGCGCTACGAAGGCAAGCATTTCGAATATCGCCATGTGAATCCCTGGGTGAAGCCGATTCAAAAACCCTTTCCCGAAACCTGGATTCCCAGCCTGGTGAGCCCCGAAACCGCCGAGTTTGCCGCACGCAACCGCTACACCTACATCGCCCTGGCCACCTTTTTGCCACCGACCATGGAGATGTGGAACCTCTACGCCGATACCGCCGCCAAGGAGGGTTATCAGGCTGGCCCCGAGTGCTTCGGTTATCTGCAAAAAGTGGTCTGTGCCGATACCGAGGAGGAAGCCCACGAACTGGGCAAAAACTACGTATACGGCGGCGGCCAGCCGGCATTTTGTCGCCCGGAGTGGATGTTCCCCGCGGGGTATAACTCCAAGGCGGCAACCAAACGTATGGCCTATGCCCTGGCCGATCCTGAAACCAACGAAGCGGTGGTGTCCGGCAAGGATGCCAGCGCAACAATCAATGTGCCCGAGATGAAAAAATACAACACTGAAGTGCTGTATGAAAACCTCTTGCGTAACCGCCAGATTATCGCCGGCACGCCGAAAACGGTTTTACCGAAAATCAAAAATATCATGGAAACCCTCCGACCCGGCGTGTTCTCGATCTGGCAGATCGAGGGCGGACCCACCACGCATCAGCAGTCCATGCGCAGTCTGCAATTACTCGGGGAGCACGTCCTGCCGCAAATGCGTGAGTGGGCCAGGGAAATGGATCTCCCCGGCCCGTCCGAAGTCAGGCCCGGTTCGCGCAAACTGCCCGCCAACGGCAAACGCGACCCGGTATGTGACGAGTCGG
>JBECKV010000086.1:0-15851 GCA_040235495.1 Porticoccaceae bacterium | reverse complement strand
AATACGGCACGAAGCAACCCCCTGGTGGTGGAGGCGATCGAAAGTGGCGTGATCGAGGAGTTGCGGGGGTATCCGGAGATCAGTACCGAGGTACGCTATGGCGAGGAGAAAAGCCGGATCGATCTTTTGCTGAAAAACAGTGATGAACAATGTTTTGTCGAAGTCAAAAACGTCACCCTCGAGGCTGGAAGCGACCTGGCTGCTTTTCCTGACGCGGTCACGACTCGTGGTACCAAACACCTGCGTGAATTGATGCGCGTAGCGGCCGAAGGACAACGCGCTGTACTGCTGTTTTGCGTCCAAATGACAGGTATCGAGCGGGTATCCGTGGCCGCAGCGATTGATCCGGTCTATGCGCGGACCCTGATCCAGGCAATGGCCGCGGGCGTCGAAGTACTGGCCTATGCCTGTAAGTTAACCCCGGGCGAGATCGCGGTTGAGAAGAAAGTGGCTTTTCAGCTTCCCGGTGGCGGTTGACCGTTTCGAAAAATATAAATAAAAAGCCCCGGGGTGCCGGGGCTGTCAGTGTGTCTGGGTAAAACCGTTACTGTCCGTCCAGCTCCACCACGCGCTTTTTAAATTTCCACTCGCCGTTTACCTTGACCACGTCATCCAGATAACGCCCGGAGTTGTTGACGGTGGTTTTGTCGCTGAAATCGACCAGAATCAGGTAGGCGTCGTGGGTGCCGGTATCACCATTGACCTCGACGAGGGCGTCGGTGGTGCAGTGTTTTACCTTCATGGTGGGAATCGCTTTTTTGGCGAAAGCTAACAGCGCTTCCTTGCCGGCGGCCAGTTGCTTGCTGCCCATATTGAAGGTGCCATCCTCACTAAAACAGTCGACCCAGGCTTCGGGGTTGCCATAATCAAAGGCGCGGTTATAGCGCGCCGCCAGTTCGCGAATAGCCAGGCGATCTTCTATGTTGCTCATCTTCGGTTTCCTCTCGTTTTTTGGGCTGTGATTCCATGTGCTCGTGATTGTAGGTGATGCCCCGGCGCTAAAACAATGCGTGGGCGCCTTCCCCCTGTGCTAATTCAAGTGAGGTAGACCCAGCCATCGCTAATGCTGAAATTGACCGGTTCCAGATAAGCGCCAGTACAGGGGCCGGCGATGCATTCGCCGCTCTCGATGCTGAACATGGCCCCGTGGGCCGAACAGAGGATATACATCCCGTCACGGTCGAGAAAACGATCCGCTGTCCAGTTCAGCTCGAGCCCGGCATGGGGGCAGCGGTTTTTATACAGATAAAGCCGGTCGCTTTTGCGCACGGCAAATATTGACACGAACCTGTCGAGTTGAAAGCCCCGGCTTTGATCAACGGGAATATCGTCCAGGGCACAAAGCGCTTGTCTGCTATCAGATGCCACGTTGCAGGGCGGCAATGCGCTCTTCCAGGGGTGGATGGGACATAAACAGCTTCATCGCGTGCTCCTTCCAACCCGAGGAGATGCCCAGCGCGGTCAGTGTATCGGGCAGTTCGCTCGGGACATGGGCCTGGGTTTCGGCTTGCAGTCGGCGCAGTGCGCCGATCATGGCGCCCCGTGTGGCCAGGTGTGCCCCCGCGGCATCCGCCCGGTATTCACGCCAGCGACTGAAGGCCATGACGATGGTGGACGCGAGGACACCGAGCACGACCTGCAGCAGCATGACGATGGCAAAGTAACCAATGCCGGGGCGATCATTCTTGAAGACCACCTTGTCGATAATCGAACCGATAATTCGCGCAAAAAACATGACAAAGGTGTTCACCACTCCCTGAATCAGGGTCAGTGTCACCATATCACCATTGGCGACGTGGCCAATCTCGTGGGCCAGAACGGCACGGGCTTCATCGGGGCTGAAGCGGCTCAATAGTCCGGAACTGACCGCCACCAGCGCATTGTTCTTGTTCCAACCGGTGGCGAAGGCGTTGCTTTGCTGAGCCGGAAAGATGCCGACCTCGGGCATACCAATGTCGGCTTTTTTTGCCAGCTCGGCGACGGTGTTTACCAGCCATCGTTCCTGTTCGTTAGCCGGCTCGGCGATGATCTGTGTGCGGGTGCCCATTTTCGCCATGGTCTTTGACATCAACAGCGATATAAAAGAACCCGCAAAGCCAAAAAACCCGCATATTATCAATAGGGTAGTGTATTCTCCCTGAATTCCCTGCGCGGCCAGAAATTGCTCCAGTCCCAGGACTTTAAAGATCAGGGTGAATAAAAAAAGAATGGCAATGTTGGTTGCCAGAAACAGAGCTATACGTAACACCGGCACCTCCGAAGGGCGTTGAAAAGGCACTGCCTATATGATGTGTGCGAAGCTAAAAAATTCAATAGGTGGCCGATTATGGCATACGCCGCTCACTCCGTTAAAAATCCTGTTTTTGCCTTCAACGCTAATGGTTAGATAGTCATGGTCAAGGGATGGCTCTGTAATACCCGAGTCCTCGATGGAGCCCTTGTCGCCCCCCTTGCTCGGCGTCGGCGCGGGGAACATCGCTATTAGGTTTATAGTTATTGCCGTTTGGCTTAGTATCGAAATCAAAGCTCTGCCGGTCGGGCGTCAAGAAAAGTTTCCGGGTTCATCACCGCTATCCTGAATGGCGTACAATAAAGAAGTCCAACAAGGGTGGGGCCTAGTGACCGATCTTGTGGGAAAAAAAATGCAATGGTGGCCAGCAGGGCTCGAACCGTGGATGCCGTTGCTCGCGCCGCATGGGTGCTAATCGGGCGAATAGGCGCCGTCGCGGCAGACATTCAAGGCTGCGTTCACCAGTGTTCAAGGCTGTTTTTTGAACCGGATAATCAGGACTGAGACCATGAACCGCCACCGGTGCGCACCTGGCTACTTGATGGTTGCGATGACTTTTCTCTTGAGTAGTTGCGCCTGGCTACATCCAGGGCGCGAGCAGCCGGAAGTTCACCTCACCAGTATCAAGCCCCTGCCGCGCGAAGGCCTTGAGCAACGTTTTCTGATCGGCCTGAATGTCGTTAATCCCGGTGCCGGCGAGCTAAATATTTCCGGTCTGTCCTACAATCTTTTACTTAACGGTCGCAAGATCGCTTCTGGAGTCTCAGGGAAGATGGAGGGCATACCGGCCTACAGTGAAAGCCGCATTCAGCTGGAAGCCAGTACCCACCTGATCAGCGGGTTGCGAGTGATTACCGAGCTGCTAAAGGATCCTGGCGCCCCGGTCGACTATCAGCTTCTCACCAAAATACACACGGCCTGGTGGCCGGTGCCCGTGGAAGTATCCGAACAGGGCTCCATCCGTCTGGATGGAGACTAGCCTGTTGCCCTGAATTTTTCGCCAGGGGGTTTTTCGCTAGGGGGGTCAAAGACATGAGCGAAGCGCGTTTGCTGGAACTGGAATTCAAGCTTGCTTATCAGGACGAGGCCATCGCCGCTCTCAACGACGTGATTTATCAGCAACAGCAACGCATCGACAGCCTCGAGACACGCCTGGAACAGTATCGGCGGGACATCGAAAGCCTCCTGGCGCAACCGCCGACCCCCGAACCAGGCCAAGAGCAGCCGCCCCATTATTGAACCGCGCCCGTCAATGCGGGCTCCGGCTTGGCGGGGTCAGGTGTGTTGTTTCCAGCACCCGCACTTCCCGCTGAGGGAAAGGGATTCTGATACCGGCTTCCTGGAGGGCGTCGAGTAGCTGATCGTTGACACGCAGGCGATACTGATGAAAGTGTTCGGTGGGCACCCAGAAGCGCACCGCGTAGTCGATACTACTGTCACCGAAACCGTCGATACCGATCTGTGGGTCTCGATTGTTGACGACGCCATTATCCGTAAGCACTTTTAGAATGATCGCCTTCACTTTTCGCGGGTCGCTGTCGTAGGCGACGCCGACAATCGCTTCAACCACGCGAAAGGCTTTGGAATTGTGGATGATTTCCCCGACGATGTGGCGGTTGGGAATACTGATTGTCACCTCATCCTCGTCGGTGAGAATGGTATGGGCGAGGCGAACCTCTTCGACAACGCCCGTGACGCCCTGCACGCTGATAGTGTCACCGACGACAAAGGGGCGGGTCAGAATAATGTTCAGTCCGGCGCCATAATTTGAAAGCAGGCCCTGGACGGCAAGCCCGGCGCCCAGGGAAGCGGCGCCGATGGCTGCAACCAGTGGCGTTACACTGACACCGATCTTGCCTAGGCAGATCACGCCGACCATGATGATAATGACGATGCGCGTACAACTGGCGAGAAATCTGCTGAGAGTGATATCCATTTGGTGCCGTTCACAGACTGCCAGCACCAAACGGGCCAGCCGATTGGAAATCAGCAGGCCGATGATCAGGATGATGAGCGCGCCCAGCAATTGAAAGCTGTAGGTGACGAAAAAGGTGACAACGATGTCGTAGATTTCACTGACCTTGTCTAAATCGTCCCGCATGCAAATTGACCCTCGTCTGTAAGTCGGGGTGATTATAGGTCCAAAGCTAGGGCTTGATAGCCTCGGTCATCCGCGCGGAACCAGGTAGTCGAGCTTTTTCCAGGCGAAAAACAGCGGCGGTGATGCTCTGGTTGGAGACGAACAGTTCCCGGTTGATATTGAATAGTGTCGACAGCGATATCTGGCGTTGCTCGCTGCGTGAATAAGCAGCCATCAGTTGGTGTAAATACTCGTGGGCTCCGGCCTGGTCGGCCTTGATTGCGCTGAGCTGCTCGTCAGCATCTTGCGGGTGGGGTTGTTCCAGCCTGTCGATCAGGGTCTGATAGCTTTTCAGGGAGCGGTTGCGGATCTCGGTCAGCAATTCCTCCGCGTTGGCTTCATGGTGCAGATCCAGCAGGTTGCCGCGCACATCCTTCAAGGCTTTGGTGCTATACGTGGCTTCCCTGACCGCGCCCAACAGCTCGGTCAATGCCTCCTGTTCGATCGCGCTTAGTTTTGTGAAGGCCAGCCGGTGACTGTATTGCAGGATTTCCGTTTCACTGGCTTTGATGTCCTGATACTGATCTTCATAGGACAGGGCCCGTTTTGATAAATACTGATTTATTGCCAGTATTCGACTGCCGCGAACCAGACTCGGAGTGCTGGCTTTGAGGGCACGGATGTTGAGCAAAATGGTTTTCAGGCAGAGGTCGATCGCGGCATCATCGATGGCGCGCAGCGCCGCTTCCGGGACGTCTGGCGGCGTCGTCGCCAGGTGGCGATTTTCGGCCGTCGGGTCCCGGAAGCGCCGTTCCAACCAGCGGGCAAAGCGGCCGGTAAAGGGCAGAAACAGAATGACGCCCATAAGATTGAACAGGGAGTGAAAACATACCAGTTGGTACATGGGGTCGTTGATACCAATTACCCGGGTTACCAGGGCCAGCAGGGGCAGCAACAGGAGCAGGCTGAGGCAATCATTGGTGAGATTAAAGGTGAAGTGTGCGAGCGCCACCCGTCTGGCGCTATTTGACGCGCGTAGCGCGCCCAGCAGTACGGTGCTGGTGGTGCCCAGGTCGGAGCCCACTACCAGCGCCGCGGCGGTGTTGAGGGGAATGAGACCGGCGTGCACGGCGCTGAGAATAATGACCATGGTGGCGGAGCTGGACTGAATCAGTGCCGTGACCACCATGCCGGCAAGAAAATAAACCACGAGTGGATAGTCCTGAAATAGCCTCGGATCAACCCAGCCAGCGACAAAAGCCATGGCGGATTTCATCCACATCAGGCCGATCAGCAGCAGTCCCAGACCCAGGATAATGGCAAAGCGGTGGTGGCCGGGTGAGTCTCGCCTGCTAAAGATAAAACCCAGGGAACCCAGGGCAATAATCGCCAGGGTGTAGTCTTCCAGGTCGAGCTTGAAGCCGAGCGCGGTGACCAGCCAGCCGGTCATCGTGGTGCCAAGGTTGGCTCCAAAAATGACACCCAGGGCGTTGTGCAGGGGCAGGAAGCCGGTGCCGACAAAGGCGATTACAATCAGGCTGACCAAAGAGCTGCTTTGCAAAAAGGCAGTGCTGAGAGTGCCGATCACCACCCCTCGCGCTGGCGAGCGGGTATGGTGACGCAACAGTCTTCGCAGTGATGGCGCGCTGGCGCTGCGCAGGCCCTGTTCCAGCAGGTGCATGGCGTACATGAATACGCCCAGGCCGGCGAGCAGTTGCCACAGTTGAAGCATGGGGCGGCTTCCCTTTATCCAGGGAAATTGTAACAAGATCCGGGTGCCGAGAATGCCACGGGGTCGCTGGGGCGAAAACCGTGTTCGTGATCAACTAGCGGAGGGAAGAGACGTGATTTCGGCGACTGCTTGGGCATAATCCTGTGATGTACTGATACCTTGGAGTCGTACTCGGATGCTAGCGGGGATGTCGTTTGGAGAGCGAAGCAATGAAAGCGATGCAAATCACCACCTGTGGCGAGCTGCGGGAAAATAGCCAACCCTTGAGTGCCGTGACGCTGCCCGTGCCTGTGCCGGGTCCGCGACAGGTGTTGATCCGGGTTTCGGTGTGTGCTGTTTGCCATACCGAGCTCGATGAAATCGAGGGCCGCGCACCGCCGCCGGTTCTGCCAGTGACACCGGGCCATCAGGTGGTGGGCACCGTGGCTGCCGCGGGCGAAGAAGTGGAGAGATTTGTTATCGGTGATCGGGTGGGCGTGGCGTGGATTTTTTCAGCCTGTGGTGAGTGTGGGTTTTGCCGCCAGGGCCTGGAAAATCTGTGCGGCGATTTTCGGGCTACCGGTCGGGATGCCAACGGTGGTTACGCCGAATATATGGTGGTGCACGAGAACTTTGCTCATGCCATCCCCGAGTCCTTGAGTGATGAGGCGGCCGCGCCGCTGTTGTGTGCCGGTGCCATCGGTTACCGTTCAATGAATCTGGCGGCAATCAGTAATGGTCAGCCCCTCGGCTTGACGGGCTTTGGCGCCTCGGCCCACCTGGTGCTGAAGATGGTACGCAACAGGTATTCAGAGACGCCTGTCTACGTCTTTGCCCGCAGTGCGCGCGAGCGAGCCTATGCCGTGGAGCTGGGTGCGGTCTGGGCCGGTGACACGAACGATCGACCACCTTGTGAGTTGGCGGCGATAATCGACACCACGCCGGTGTGGAAAACTATTCTCCGTGCGCTCGAGTGCCTGCAAGCCAATGGCAGGCTGGTAATCAATGCCATTCGAAAGGAAGACGGGGACAAGGGCTGCCTCGCCGAGTTGGACTACTCCCGACATTTGTGGCTGGAAAAGGAGATCAAGAGCGTCGCCAATATCACCCGGCGTGACGTGGCGGAGTTTCTGCGGCTTGCCGCCGAGCTGGATCTCCAGCCCGAGGTGAGTTGCTATCGTCTCGAGGATGCCAACCAGGCCTTGCGCGATTTAAAGTTCCGGCATGTCCGGGGTGCGAAAGTACTGAAGATCGGGGCGTACACTTCGATCCTCCCTGTTGATAACCGGCAGTCGGGCTCTAGTCCATTTCATGGATAATCTCGCGGCACGGTGTAGGCTGGACGTGATCCATCCGCGCTGCGATCCAGGCCCGACGGCATGCGCTTACCTGTCTGTTAACAGCCAGGCGGGAATAGTCGAATGTATTGAACCAGGAGTAATGAGTTGATTGCGGAATGATTGAGACAGCGGAACTTACGGGTCGTACTGAACATCATGTTGCGGAAATATTTCCCGGTCATTATCTGCACCGGGAGGTGCATAAACCCTATTTTCGATTGCTGGAACAGGCTGCGGCACAAGGCATAGATCTGCGTATGAGTAGTGGTTATCGCTCCTTTGAACGCCAGTTGGCCATCTGGAATGCCAAGGTCAGGGGTGAGCGGCCGGTCAATGACGGGTACGGACGCGCGATTGATCTGGCGGCTCTGGATGAGTTGGAGAAGGCTTTCGCCATCCTGCGCTGGTCGGCCCTGCCTGGGGCCTCGCGCCATCACTGGGGGACCGATATCGATGTCTGGGACGCGGCCGCCGCGCCATCGGGCTATAAACTTCAGTTGATTCCCGGCGAGTATGCCCCGGAGGGAGTGTTTGACCGGCTCGGTGCATGGCTGGATGCGCATCTTGTCCGGCCAAAGTCGGACTTTTTCCGGCCTTACTTATCGGATAGAGGGGGCGTGGCGATAGAGCCCTGGCATTTGAGCTATGCCCCGTTGGCGGACAGATACCAGGCCGAGCTAAACATCGATGCTCTGCGCGCCGAGCTGATGCGAGCGGATATCCTGCTGAAGGATGTATTACTCGCGCACCTGGATGAGATTGTCCGGCGTTTTGTGCGACTGGATATTAATATGTGCGGTGATAAAACCTAAAATGTCGGGGGTGGGCCCCTGGTCCAATCGATTTAAGGCAATGCTGGAACAGTGATGAAGAAACAACAGCCCGATCCTCTGTGGCTTGAGATTCGCGCCGAGGTTGAGATGTTTTCCCGACAGGAGCGAACCCTGGCCAGTTTTTTCCACGCGTCGATTTTGTGCCACGAGTCGCTGGAATCGGCGCTGACCTATACGCTTGCCCAGATTCTAGGCAACCCCACGGTCTCCAATCTGTCTATTCGGCGTGTGATTGCCGAAGTACTGACCGGTGGGCAGCCGGGACGGGATCCGGGTCAATCGGATATCAGCCGAAAAATGCGCATGGATATCCGGGCCTACCGGGAGCGCGATCCCGCCTGTGAATATTTCTCAATGCCGCTACTGTATTTCAAGGGTTTTCATGCCTTGCAGGTGCAACGGATCGGCCACTATCTATGGCATCACGGCCGTCGGGGGATGGCCTTGCACCTGCAAAGCCTGTGTTCGGAAAACTTCGGGGTGGACATTCACCCCGGTGCTCGCATCGGTGGTGGCATCATGATCGATCACGCCACTGGCGTGGTGATTGGAGAAACCGCCGTTGTCGAGGATAACGTCTCCTTGCTGCACGCGGTCACCCTGGGCGGTTCCGGTAACGAGACCGGAGATAGGCATCCGAAAATACGCACCGGGGTTCTGCTTGCCGCGGGTGCCCGGGTGCTGGGTAATATCGAAGTTGGCGAAGGCGCCAAGGTCGGCGCGGGTAGCCTGGTGCTGGAATCCGTGGCGCCCCACACCACGGTGGCCGGAGTTCCCGCCCGAAGGGTGGGTGTGCCGCGGGAAGCCTCGCCAGCGCTGGAGATGGATCAACGCATCAACGACGAAGGCGCTTCGGCATGATGGAACACCGAGCACGCCGGGTTTTCGGTTTGCTGCGTCGCCGCGTGCTCGTTGCCGGTCAGTATTCCTGGCAGGGGTTGAGGGCCTGTTACCGTCACGAAGAAGCCTTCCGGTTTGAGCTCTGTCTCGGCGCGCTGTTGCTGCCCGTTGCGTTTTGGTTGGCGCATTCAACCGTGGAATTGTGCCTCTTGCTAGGCAGCATGCTGGTGGTGTTGATCGTCGAGGTCCTGAATTCGGCGCTCGAGTCCGCGGTTGATCTGATCAGTGGTGAGCATAACGAGTTGGCCGGTCGCGCAAAGGACCAGGGCTCGGCGGCAGTGTTGCTGAGCATGGTGCTGTTCGCCATGGTCTGGGGATTGATCATCGCGCTGCGATTGGCATCGTAAGCAGGGCCGAAAATAATCGACTACAGTTGTTACGTGAGTTGTTACTTGAGTCGTTACTTGGGTTCCGGAAGTGTTAACCGCATGCTCGAAGCCGGAGTGGTTAGCGCGGAAAATCCGCAATTGTGGGCAATTGTGGCTTGCCGTCCGCAAGGGGTTTCGGTGGTTAGCGTTGCACTTGACCAGGGCGACGGTGAACTGGCACCTTTATCAAGGCAGAATTCGTCAAGCCCGAATTAGTCAAGCCCAAAGTAGTAACAGAAGCTGCAGCAAAGGGATTATCGAGTTGCCAGATATGAGTGAAAGTAAAAAATTTGACCTTGTGTTTCGCGGCGACATCGCCGCGGGACAGAAAATCATGGCTGTGCGCGAGCGCGTACAAAAGCTTTTCAAGGCTGATGACCAGCAGCTCGAGCGCCTGTTTTCCGGACGCCCGGTGACCATTCGCCGCGATCTCGATCAAGCCCAGGCCGAGCAATACCAGCAGGCTTTATTACAGGCCGGAGCGCTGGTGGAACTGAAACCGGCGACCGGCCGGATGGCAGCCCCGCAAGCCTCCGGCCGCGAGCCGAAAATCGCGCAGGCTGGCGCAAACGAGGGGCCTGCCATTGCCGCACCCCAGGCGCTAGCGCAAAGTGGACGAGAAGGGAGCGGGGTTTTCACCGTGGCGCCGATTGGCGCCGATATGCTGCGGGAAGAGGATCGGCCGCTGGTTGACGCGGTGGAGGTCGACATCAGCGGGTTGTCCGCGGAAATACCGACGGGTGATCTGCTCGACGAGGGCGAGAAGAAACCTGTCAGGGCAGTGGAGGTGGACACTTCCCACCTGAGTATCGAGGATTTGTCCCCATAGCAACCTGCCGCTGGCCGCGGCGGCGGATTATTCAACCGGGTTCGCGACCTTCGGTTAGAATGTCACCAAGCAGTGAGCCAAGGGTGGACCAAGGGCGGATAATGGCGGTATCCCTGGACGACAAATATACCCTCGAGCGTGGCCGGGCCTATATGACCGGTATCGAAGCGCTGGTGCGGCTGCCGATCTTGCAGCAACAGCGTGACCGGGCTCGGGGATTGAATACCGCGGGATTTATTTCCGGTTATCGCGGTTCCCCGATTGGCGGCTATGACAATGCGCTGTGGCGCGCCGCCGAGCATCTTGAAAAATACAACATCCACTTTCAACCCGGCGTGAACGAGGAACTGGCGTCCACCGCGCTGATGGGTAGCCAACAGGTGAACCTGTTCCCCGAAGCCAAATACGATGGTGTTTTCGGCCTCTGGTACGGCAAGGGTCCCGGCCTGGATCGGGCCATGGACTCCATGAAGCATGCCAACAACGCCGGCAGTTCCCGCTTTGGCGGTGTGCTGGTGGTGGTGGGCGATGACCACATGGCCAAATCCTCGACCCTGGCTTTTCAGAGTGAGCCGATGTTTATCGGTGCCTCCATGCCGGTCCTGAATCCGGCGGGCGTGCAGGATATCCTCGATTTCGGCCTGATCGGCTGGGGCATGTCCCGCTACAGCGGTTGCTGGGTCGGTATGAAAACCACGCCCGAGAATATGGATGCCGCGATCTCGGCGGATCTCGATCCGGATCGTATCTCCCTGCAAGCGCCAGCGGACTTCCCACTGCCGCGGGACGGTGTCCACTGCCGCTGGCCGGATGCCTTTCTGGATCAGGAAAAACGCCTTTATGAGGTCAAGCTCAAGGCCGCTCAGGCCTACGCCCGTGCCAATGGCATTGATAAAACCACCCTTGATTGTCAGCGACCCCGAATCGGTATCGTCACCACGGGCAAGGCCTGGCTAGAGCTTATGCAGGCCCTCGATGATCTGGGCATCGACCAGGACCAGGCGGAAAAGATCGGTTTACGGGTCTTCAAGGTGGCGATGACCTGGCCTCTGGAGCCGAGTGCCATCACCGAATTCGCCAGGGGACTCGAACAGGTGCTCGTGGTCGAGGAGAAACGGCCACTGGTGGAGGATCAGCTCAAGGCGCTGCTCTACCACCTGCCCGATACCGAGCGTCCGAGGGTAGTCGGCAAGCAGGACGAAAAGGGCGAAGCGCTTTTCAGCAGCGTCGGTGAGATAAGCGTCGACGCAGTGGTTGCGGTATTGCGCGCCCGTCTGCCCGGTTTGGCAGCGGCGCCGTCCTCGGTGCAGGCGGGTACAAGCGAGTCTTTGCTTACGGCAGGATCAGCGCTGGATGCCCCGCCCCTGCCCCAGCGTAAACCCTGGTTTTGCTCCGGCTGCCCGCACAATACCTCCACCCAGGTTCCCGAAGGCAGCCGCGCGCTGGCGGGTATCGGTTGCCACTTCATGGTCACCTGGATGGACCGCAATACCGAAACCTTTACCCAGATGGGTGGTGAAGGCGCTTCCTGGATTGGTCAGGCGCCGTTTACCGAAACCGGTCACGTATTTCAGAATATTGGCGACGGCACCTACTTCCACTCCGGTATTCTGGCCATCCGCGCGGCCATCGCTGCCGGGGTCAATATTACCTACAAGATTCTCTATAACGATGCCGTTGCCATGACCGGTGGCCAGCATGTGGACGGCAGCCTGAGCGTTGAACAACTGGTCTACCAACTCAAGGGCGAGGGGGTCAAGCGTATCGCGCTGGTGAGCGATCTGCCGGAAAAATATGGCCGCGATTTCCCTCGCTTCGAAGGGTTGACCATTGATCACCGGGATAAATTCAGCATCGTTCAGAAGTCACTGCGGGAGCTCGATGGCACCACCGTGATTATCTACGAACAAACCTGCGCTACCGAGAAACGCCGTCGCCGCCGCCGGGGCCTGCTGGAGGACCCCGATAAACGAGTGTTTATCAATGAGCGTGTCTGTGAAGGTTGCGGCGACTGTGGCGTGAAATCCAACTGCCTCTCGGTATTGCCAAAGGAAACCGAACTGGGCCGCAAGCGCATGATCGATCAGAGCGCCTGTAACAAGGATTATTCCTGCCTCAAGGGCTTCTGTCCCTCGTTTGTTACGGTCAGTGGCGCCCGCATTCACAAGTCCCTGCCCACGGCGGGTGACCTTCCGTTTCCGGAGATAGTGGAAGCAGCGGTCGCTCCCCTGCACGAACCCCGTGGCATTTTGCTGACCGGTGTTGGTGGCATGGGGGTGTTGACGGTGGGTTCGATAATCGGCATGGCGGCCCATATCGAGGGCAAGGGTGCGGCGGTGCTGGTCCAAACCGGCCTGGCGCAAAAATTTGGCGCCGTGACCAGCCACGTACGGATCGCCTCTACCCAGGACGGGATCTACGGAGCGCGGGTGCCCCTTGGACGTGGTGATTTATTGCTGGGTGCGGATCTCGTTGTCGCGTCCGGTGCGGACAGTCTGGCCCGACTTGATAAGGGCAAGGCGTTCGCGGTGGTAAATAATCACGATTCGCCCACCGCCGATTTTACTCATAACCCCGATGCTCCTTTTCCCGAGCAGGCGATGATGCAGGCCATAGAGGCCACCGTGGGCGCGTCCCGAAGCCACTTTATCGATGCCACGGCGCTGGGTCTGGCGCTGATCGGCGATGCTCTGGCCGGCAATATGATTCTGCTGGGATATGCTTGTCAGAAAGGCTTTTTGCCGGTCGCTAGGGACGCTCTGGAGCAGGCCATTCGCCTTAATGCCGTGGCGGTGGACACTAATCTGCAGGCTTTTCTCTGGGGTCGACGCTATGCCGAAATTCCGGAAAAGGTGCTTGAACTTGCGGGAGGCCAGCAGTCTCAACCGCCAGTCATGGATTCAGCAGCCAAGAGCGTCGATGAGACCCTGGACAGGCTGATTGACCATCGTTATCGGGAGTTGGTGGCCTATCAGAACGAGGCCTATGCAAAGCGCTATCTGGCCCTGGTAAACCGGGCCCGGCGGGTCGAAACGGATCTCGGTGGCGAGGCGGCCGGAACTCTGGCCCTGACCGAGGCGATTGCCCGCAACTACTTTAAATTACTTGCTTACAAGGATGAGTACGAGGTCGCTCGTTTATATACCGATGGCGAATTCCAGCAGGCACTGGCGCGTCAGTTTGACGGGAAGTTACAGCTGCGTCTGCATCTGGCGCCGCCGCTCCTGGCGCGCCGCGACCCCGATACCGGGCACCTGCTAAAGCGTGAATATGGGGCATGGGTGTTGCGGGCCTTCGCCTTGCTGGCTAAATTCAAATTTTTGCGCGGGCGATTCCTCGATCCTTTCGGCCATACCGCGGAGCGGCGCCTGGAACGCCAATTGATCAGCGACTATGAACAACAACTGGAGCAAATCCTGGAACGGCTGGATTCGCGGCGTCTGGAGCTGGCCCGGGAAATAGCGGCCCTGCCTCATTTCATTCGCGGCTTTGGCCACGTCAAGGAAGCCAATGTCCGAACCGTGCGCCGGCGCGCGGCGAAATTAATTGAACAGTTCGACGGCGCGCGGGTTTCGCTGGTTGATATTCACGAACCGCAAAGCCACGAAGACGCCTGACACCGGAATACAATCGTCTCGATTTCAGCTCGGCCACAAATCAGGGCGGGGTTTTACCCTCACGGGCGATAATGGCTTTTTCCGGTGCCGGTAGGCGCAGAATATAGAGCGATACGCTCAGTCCGATAAAACAGAGCAAAACGGCCACCTGCCAGTAGGGCACCAGGATCATGGACAGAATCATGGTCAGCCAGAGCACCGTCAGCGTATAGTACTTCGCCCTTCGCGGTATGCCCCTGCCGCCGAGATAATCCAGGATATAACGGCTCAGTACCGGATGGGAGACGAGCCAGGTATGGAAACGGCGGGAGCTGCGCAGGTAGCAGGCTGCCGCCAACAGCAGGAAAGGCGTCGTCGGCAATAGGGGCAGGAAAATCCCCGCAACGCCCAGGGCCACGGCCATGGAACCCACCATCAGCAGGACAATCCGCAGACCGGGGTTTTGGACCCGGTGATCGTCCTCGCCGGCTTGCATGTCGGTCATGGGGAACGCCAATCCGTCATTTTTCTGCCGACCAATTGGTGCTGGCGTGACTGGCCTGGCGCCAAACCCTTCAGAAGGCGAGGAGCGGATTGATCGGGGTCAATAGGGTTGATCAATTTCACATGCATCAGCGCTGTTGAGGCCTTTCTATATTGCTTGCTTTAGTTGTACTGCTATCCTTGAACAAGGAAGGCCGGGTCGCCCGCTATCCTAACCATGGCAGCGAGAGCGAGTTAAGTCCGGTTTTCCAGATACATAATAATCAGGAGGCCGGGTTAATGAAAAACGACAAAAACATCTCGCACCCATTCAGGATCGCGGCGGGCTTGATTGGCGTGCTGGCGCTGGCAGGCTGCTCCAGGGAAAACGCACCGGAATCGCCAGCCACGGCAGGCAGCGAGTCTGTTTCGGTAACGGCAGCGCCGCCCGCATCGGCGGAGGCGAAAGCGCTGACCCGCCTGCCTGTAAGCCTTAACTCGGTCATGGTGGCGCTGGTCAATCAGGCTGCCGATCCCCTGTGGGTGGCTGCCTGGAGTAACCCTCAAACCGATGAAGAGTGGCGCGAGTTGGAGCGGCGGGCGGTGCAACTGGAGTTGGCCGGTGGCTTGTTGAGTGTGCCGGGTTCCGGGCCTTTGGACGAAACCTGGGTTGCTAACGAAGGCTGGAAGCGCTGGGCCGATCAATTGCGAATCGCCGGTGCAACCGCGGTGGGTGCGGTAAAAGCCCGTGACCTGGACAAAATTTCCTCGGTAGGCGATCAGATCGTGGAGATCTGCGAGGGCTGCCATCTTGAATTCAAACTGGCGTCTCCCACCGGCGGTGAGTATGGGGAGTTGTCACCCCTGCCCGGTGATTGAGCGGGCGAACAACAGCGAATGGTAATCCCAAAAGGCAGGTCCGAAGGACCTGCCTTTGTTTGAACTGGGTTCCGCGTCGGCTATTGGCTACAGCCGTGTTGCAATCGGTTTTCATCCATGGCCCGAAATCCGGGTAAGATAGGCAGTCTTCGAGCGCTTGCCGCCATGACTGAACAGCACTATTTCGCCTACGGCTCCAACCTGTCTTCGCTACGTCTGCTGGCCCGCATTCGCTCGGCCGAGGCCCTGACCACGGCTCGCCTGCACGCACATCGTCTGGAATTTCATATGCCCAGCCGGGATGGCTCGGCCAAGTGCGACGTCCGCTTTACCGGCGCCTCGGAGGATTACGTCTGGGGTGTGGTCTATCGTATCGATCCGGCGGAACGGGAAATCCTCGATGGCTACGAAGGACTGGGTGATAGCTACGGCGCCAAGGTTGTGGCGTTGGCCACGGAACAAGGCCAGGAGATCGAGGCCTTCACCTATTATGCCTTGCGTACGGGTGCCCGGGTGCCCCCCTATTGCTGGTATCGGCAGCA
>JBECKV010000168.1:0-12082 GCA_040235495.1 Porticoccaceae bacterium | reverse complement strand
CGCCAGGCCCTGCATGCCCATGAACTGGCTCTCACCCATCCGGAAACCGGCCAGCGACTTCAGTGGCAGGCGCCACTGCCGACGGATATGACTGAGCTTTTGCTGCTGCTGCGTGGCCATGCCGATATTTCAGCCGGTGCCGGCGCGGGGGGAGTATGAGCTCGGGGCCTGCCGATCCCGACCATGGAGACCAGTTGTTTCTGCTTGAACCTGAATGGCCCTTGCCTGCTCGCGTGCGCTGCGTGATTACGCTGCGTAACGCCTGGACTTCGCCTCGGTCGGGACATGAGCAATCGCTAAGCTCCGGCACCGGTTTAAGGTGCCCGGCCGGTCAGGAGGCGGGTGCCACTAGCGCGGCGAGCGCGGCGGCGCGGAAAAACGGTTTAAAGCAATCGCCGCGATTACGCGCGGCCCTCGCGGGTCAACTGGGGCGGGATATCACCGTGCAGTGGCTCGACCAGGTACACGGCGCCAACGTGGTCGAGGCGCGCGCGGGTAATCAAATGCCCAACGCCGATGCCTGTTACTCGCGCATGCAAAATCTGGCCTGTGCGGTTATGACCGCTGATTGCCTGCCGCTGTTGATCACCGCGCTCGATGGTTCGGTGGTAGCCGCGGCCCACGGCGGCTGGCGGGGGCTGGCGGCAGGTGTGATCAGTGCCACGGTCGCGCGGCTGGGCGTGGATCCGGCACAGCTATCCGTGTATCTGGGGCCAGCTATTTGCGCGGCTCATTTTGAAGTAGGTCCGGAAGTGCGGTCCGCCTTTCTGGCAAAGCCCTGGCTTAAGGCGCTTGAGCAGGCGAGCGAGCTCGGTTCGCTGTTTCGGCCCTCACTCTCCAGGCCGGGGCATTACCATGCCGACCTGTACGGACTGGCGCGGCTCGAACTGCGTCAGCTGGGGGTCAGTCACATCCATGGTGGTAGTTTCTGCAGCCAAGGTCAGCCCCACTGGTTTTATTCTCACCGCCGGGGCCGGGATGTGGGCCGGACGGCCAGTCTGATCTGGATAGAAGCGCCTTGATTACGGTACTTGCGAGATTGCGGTGCTTGCGAGGTTTAACGCCGAAAGCGCTTGATCAAGTCGGTTCTCACCGGGAAACTACCGGTTTTGCGATCCTCGAAAAAATGCTTCAAGGTCATTTTTACTGACGGAAAGGCAATCTCGGACCAGGGGATGTCCTCCTCCAGGAAGAGCTCGACTTCCAGTGATTCGATGCCGGGGGAAAACACCGGTTCAGCCATTTGTCCACGAAAAAAAATATAGACCTGATTGATGTGGGGGATATCGATCATGGTGTAGAGCTCTAATGCGTGCAGCTCTACATTGGCTTCTTCCCTGCTTTCGCGGGCGGCGCTTTCCAGTGTGGTTTCGCCGTTTTCCATAAAACCGGCTGGCAGGGTCCAGTAGCCGTAGGCAGGCTCGATGGCGCGACGGCACAGCAGTATACGGTTCCCGTAAACGGGCAGGCTGCCAGCGACGATGCAGGGATTCTGGTAATGGATGGTGTCGCAGCCATCACAGACGTGACGATGCCGGTCGTCGCCGTCCGGGATGCGTTTGGAGACCGCGTCACCACAGGCGCTACAGTATTTCAAAGTGGCAAACTCTAACTGGATTGTTAATATTTAAGCAGTCAGCCGAGTGCTTGTACAGTAGCGCGGTAGAGGGATGAAAAATGCCGGTGGCGGCGTTAACATCCCCATTTCGTCGCTGGCGAAAAATGCCGACGGGCGCCGCTGGCAGGCTCATTTCCAAGTAGGGGAAAGCTGAATGATCTATCAGTTTGAAGACCGCACACCAGAAATTGGCAAGGATGTGTTTGTCGCCGCCAGTGCCGACGTGATCGGCTCCGTGGTACTGGCCGCGCAGGCTAGTGTATGGTTTAACGCGGTGTTGCGCGGAGATACCGACCTGATCAGCGTCGGTGAACGCACCAACATCCAGGATAACGCCGTACTTCATACCGATCCTGGCATTCAGGCGGTGATTGGCAAGGGCGTTACCATAGGCCATTGCGCCATGGTGCACGGTTGTGAAATTGGCGATAACTCGCTGATCGGTATCAACGCCGTGATTCTCAATGGCGCGAAAATCGGCAGGAATTGTCTGGTGGGTGCCAATGCGTTGGTGCCGGAAGGTATGGTGATTCCGGACAATTCCATGGTCCTTGGTACGCCGGCCAAGGTCGTGCGTCAACTGGACCAGAAAATGGTCGCGGTATTGCAGGCTTCCTCCGAGGTTTACGTGCAAAAGGCCGCCAGTTTCAGACGCTCCCTGCGCCCGCTGGAGGCCGATATTGGCTGATTCCAAGGAAGCGACCACTAAAGCCGCGTTAGCAATACAGTGTGGTCCCGCGTGCGTGGCCTCGCCATGCGTTTCGATTTGTTTACTGAACGAGGATGATATCTGCACGGGATGCTACCGCAGCAGTACCGAAATCAGAAACTGGGTAATGACGTCCGATGAGGAGCGTTTAGCGGTATTGTCCCGGGCCCGACAGCGCGGCAAGCTCGACAACCCTTTTGCGGCGGATTGAGATCGAGCGAGCGGCCGGCGGATGTCCCGGCTTTGACGAAATAAAAAGGCCGGTGCTTAATCATCGGGATTCGCTGGGGAATGGCGACGCCAGGCTCTGACGGTAGTGATCATTTTTTCCGACATCGCCAAAATTTCAAAATAGTACTCTCCCAAACGGATGCTGGCCTTGTCGTCGGGAAAGCGTTCAAGACGTTCCAGTAACAGGCCATTGAGTGTGGTCGGCCCATCGATGGGCAACTCCCAGTCCGTTGCGCGGTTAATCTCCAGAATCGTGACGCTGGCGTCGATGACGAAGCTGCCATTGCCCTGGGGGGTTATTTCCTCTTCTTGAGGCACCAGGTTGGTGGTGAACTCGCCAACGATTTCCTCAAGGATATCATCGAGGGTCACCAGGCCTTCTACTTCGCCATATTCGTCGACCACCATCCCTATGCGCAGGCGGTTTTTCTGAAAATTGATCAGTTGCATATTGAGTGGCGTTCTGGCGGGCACAAAATACCTGTCCTTGGCAAAGCGCTTGATCGCCTCCTTGGTCAACGATTCCCCACCCGTGCGTAGCAGTCGATTGACGCTGCGCATGTGCAAAAAGCCGTGCAGCTCATTGAGATTGCCGTTGTGAACCGGCAGGCGGGTGTGTTCGGTTTTGATGATCTGGTCGATTAATTTTTCGAGATCATCTTCCAGATTGAGACTGACGATATCATTGCGCGGCACCATGATGTGATTCACCGTAACCCGTTCCAGGTCGAGGATGCCCAGGAGCATATTCTGATCGCGGTAGGAAATATCTCGATCATCGGATTCATCCACTACGGTACGCAATTCCTCGGTGCTAAGACTGTCGCTAGCCTGTGCAAGTGGATTAAAACCGAGCAGACGCACCACCGCGTTCGCCATGTGGTTGACCAGCCAGACCAGGGGATAACACAGTTTCAGCAGTGGCTTGAGTATATGACTGGCCGGAAAGGCGACCCGTTCCGGGTGCAGCGCGGCAATGGTTTTGGGGGTGACTTCGGAAAAGATCAACAGCACCAGCGTCAGGCTGACGGTGGCCACGGCAATACCCAATTCCGGGCCAAACAGGCGGGTACAGATAATCGAGGCCGTGATCGAAGCGAGAATATTGACGGCATTGTTACCGATCAGGATAAGGCCGATCAGCCGGTCGGGACGTTGCAATAGCCGCCGTGCGCGGCGGGCTCCGGAGTGGCGCTTGGCCAGGTGTTTCAGTCGATACCGGTTCAGGGACATCATCCCGGTTTCGGAGCCGGAAAAGAAAGCGGAAACTAGCAGCAGGCATACGAGCAGGCCGGACAACAGCCATAAGGGCGCGTCGTTCAAGGAGGTGTTGACCTCGGGCAATCACGAAGGGGTATGGTGAAGTAGAACGCATGCCTTGGCAATATAAATTCCGGAAAGCCGCGGCAGGCGGGTAGGGCGGTTGGCTAGGCAGTCAGTCAACCGGTAGCAGGTTGGGAAAGAAGAACTTCAAGGACAAACTTGGAGCCCCAGAAGGCCAGCATCAGAGCGAAAAACCCCCCGAGCGTCCAGTAGGTCGCTATCCTGCCGCGCCAGCCGAGTTTGAACCTGCCCCAAAGGAGGATGGCATAGAGCAGCCAGGCGAGCAGGGAAAATACGGTCTTGTGAACCAGGTGCTGGGCCAGAAGGTCTTCAACAAATACGAAACCGGTGATCAGTGCCAGCGTCAGCAATACGAAGCCGGTGCCCAGTATCGCGAATAGCAGACTTTCCATGGTTTGCAGTGGTGGCAGAATACGCATCAATCCATTGTTGTGGTGCTGGTGGAGCTGGCGGTTCTGATAGGCGAGGAATAGCGCTTCCAGGGCGGCAACGGTTAACAGACTGTAAGCCACCAGCGATAGCAGAATATGGGTCCCCAGACCTGGCGCCAGAATCCTGGTGGTCGCGGGTTCATGGTAATACAAGGCGGAAATGACCAGGGCAATCGCGCTGGCTGGGAACAGCAGTAAAAACAGGTTATGCAAGGATTGACGCAGGCAGCCGACAATGACAATGAGGTTGATGACGGCCAGTAACGCGACCGACACCGGCAGCAGGCTGAAATCAAAACCGCGGTCACCGGCCAGTTGGTTGAAACTGATGTTGAAATGCAAGAGCAGCGCGGCGCCTGCTACTGTCAGCGTCAGTGCATCCCTGACTGCTTTTGCTTTTTTCGGCGCCGGCGGGCCGGCACGTGTGATTGCCGTTACCTGCAGGGCAAAAGCGGACAGGTAAAAGATGATGGCGGCTAATGCAAAAGTGGTTCCGGCCATGTCTCGGCGATACTGTGGGGTAGGTTCGGGCTGGCGCTTCAGTGTGTCACACAAACAGCACCGAGCAAAGCCGGCGCTTGACGTATAATCACCGCAACGTCCGCAATCCGAAGCAATTGATCAGATGGCCATGTTTGAAAATCTTAGCGATCGTCTGTCGCAAAGTCTCCGCAAGATCACCGGCAAGGCGAGCCTCACCGAGGATAATATCCAGGAATCCCTGCGCGAGGTGCGCATGGCCCTGTTGGAGGCCGATGTCGCGCTGCCGGTGGTGAAAAGTTTTATCGACCAGGTTCGCGAAAGGGCGCTTGGACAGGCCGTAAGTCAGAGTCTCGACCCGGGTCAGCAGTTTCTCAAAATCGTGCGGCAGCAGCTGGAGCAGGTCATGGGCTCGGTCAACGAGAGTCTCGACCTGGCTGCGCAGCCCCCGGCTGTTGTGCTCATGGCCGGATTGCAGGGGGCGGGGAAAACCACCTCGGCGGCGAAGCTGGCCCGCTATCTGCGGGAGCGGGAAAAGAAAAAAGTGATGCTGGTCAGTGCCGACGTATATCGACCGGCGGCCATTGCGCAGCTCAGGACGCTGGCCGGAGAAGTAGGCGCGGAGTTCTTCCCCAGCGATACCGGCCAGCAACCGGTGGCTATCGTCAACGCGGCTCTGGAAGAGGCGCGCAAGCGGTTCGTCGATGTGTTGATCGTCGATACCGCGGGGCGGCTGCACATCGACGCCGCGTTGATGGCTGAAATCCAGCAGCTGCACAAGGCGGTCAAGCCGGTGGAAACCCTGTTCGTTATCGATGCCATGATAGGCCAGGATGCTGTCAACACAGCCAGCGCCTTTAACGCCGTGCTGCCACTGACCGGCGTAGTGCTCACCAAGGTTGACGGGGATGCGCGGGGCGGGGCGGCGCTCTCCGTGCGTCAGGTAACCGGCAAGCCCATCAAGTTTCTCGGGGTCGGAGAAAAAACCGACGCTCTGGAGCCTTTTTATCCGGACCGTATTGCTTCCCGCATCCTCGGCATGGGTGACGTGTTGTCGCTGATTGAGGACGTAGAGCGCAAGGTCGACAGAAAGAAAGCGGAAAAACTGGTCAAAAAGGTCCAAAAAGGAAAAAAATTCGATCTGGAGGACCTCCGCGACCAGCTACAGCAAATGCAGAATCTTGGCGGCATGGGCTCCATGCTCGACAAGCTGCCAGGCATGGGTAACATGGCGCAAATGGCGGAACAGGCGGGTCTTAACTCCCAGTTGAATCGCATGACTGTCATCATTGATTCCATGACCCCGGCCGAGCGGCGTAACCCGGACATTCTCAACGGCTCGCGCAAACGGCGCATTATCCAGGGTTCTGGATCGAGTATCCAGGAACTCAACCGGCTGCTTAAACAGCACAAGCAAATGGGCAAAATGATGAAGCGCATGAAGGGCAAGGGCATGGCCAATATGATGCGCGGTATGCAGGGGATGCTGCCTCCGGGCGGGGGCATGCCCCCCGGCCGTTTCTGATTCGGCTGAGCGCTGATATTTGTTGGCTGATCAAGAGCTTGGCGGTCGCTGTCCAGGTTAAAATCAGGGCGATAAATCATTTCCTTTCTAGCGGAACTGGCGTAGAATGCCGCGCTTTTTCAGGGTCGAGATTGCGCCCTATGGCGACGTCTCGAGAAAAGCGGGCCGGTGAACCGCGATACGGTACTGAAATCAAAGTCGTGAATTGGTCGATTCCACACGGTTAGCGACTTAGACTTAGGCATAGACTTAGAAAGGCAGCAAAGTCTGCAATGGGAAGATAGCACTTATGGTAACGAACTTATGGTAACGATTAGACTGGCGCGGGGCGGTGCCAAAAAACGCCCATTTTATCATTTGACTGTTTGCGACGGCCGCAAACCGCGGGGTGGCCGCTATCTTGAGCGGGTGGGGTTTTTTAATCCGATCGCCCGGGGTAATGAAGAGCGTCTGCGCGTGGATCTACCCCGGCTGGAGCACTGGCGTGAGCAAGGTGCGCAACTCTCGCCACGTGTCGCCACTCTGGTGAAAGAGGCGCAAGCTCATGCCGGCGAGGCGCCAGAATCAGCCTGAACACCGACTGGCTTTAGGCAATTGATCAGGCGACTGATAGAGGTGTTTTGACCCATGTCGCTCGAAGAACGGCTGCTGGTTGGGAAAATCGCGGCGGTATTCGGTGTCAGGGGCTGGCTCAAAATCGATTCCTATACCGATCCTGCCGATAACCTGTTTGGATACCAGCCCTGGTACATCATGGACCGCGAAACGGGTTGGCGGGTACTTGAAATAGATCAGTACCGCGCTCACGGCAGGCGCCATGTTGTTCATCTAGCGGGCGTCGATGATCGCGAAGGGGCGTTAGGTTATTGCCATCAGCGGATTTACGTGGATAAAAGCCTGTTGCCGGAGCTGGGCCAGGACGAATTCTATCGTCACCAGCTACAAGATCTGCGTGTCTATAGTCTGGGTGAAAGCGGGCCGCAAAGGTTTCCCGAGCGTTTGTTTCTGGGCATGGTGACAGCGGTGATGGAAACCGGCGCCAACGACGTCCTGGTGGTTTCCGGATGTCAGGGTAGTATCGACAGTCGAGAACGGCTTCTGCCCTGGCACGAAGATTATGTCGAGACGGTGGATTTGCGGACCGGTGAGATCGAGGTGATTTGGGATCCGGATTTTTGAAGAATCCGCTTTCCTGGAAATGGAAATCAAGCCGCGTGTTTGAGTATTTCATCGACGGACGACGCCAGCCGACGGGGAATTGAAAAAGTGAAATTGGCCGTGGTCACTTTGTTTCCCGGCATGTTTGAGGCCTTACTCAACCATGGTGTCAGCGGGCGAGCGGTTAAACAGGCTATCGTCGAGGTAGGCTTGTATAACCCCAGGGATTACACCAGCGATCGTCATCAGAGTGTTGATGATCGACCCTATGGCGGTGGGCCTGGCATGGTGATGACCATTGAGCCATTGCGCGGTGCGATCAACGATGCCAGGCGGTGGGCTGCCGCTGGCAAGGATGGGGAGACCCTGGCGGTAAAGGTCGTTTATCTGTCGCCCCAGGGCCAGTTGTTGACCCAGGCGGCGGTCAATGATTTTGTCGGCGGTTCGGCCAATCTGGTCCTGATTGCCGGTCGTTATGAGGGCGTGGATGAACGCCTGTTGGACCTGGAAGTCGATGAGGAGTGGTCCATCGGCGATTATGTCCTGAGTGGGGGAGAGCTCCCCGCCATGGTGCTCATGGATGCCATGATCCGGCAGTTGCCGGGGGTGCTTGGACATGGCGATTCCGCGGCTCAGGATTCTTTTTCCGCGGGTTTGCTGGATTGTCCCCACTACACGCGTCCGGAGGTATACCAGGGCATGCGGGTACCGGAGGTGCTGTTGTCTGGTGATCATGAGCGTATCCGGCGCTGGCGCCAGCAACAGTCGGTGGCGCGTACGCGAGCGAGACGACCCGATTTGCTGGCTGCTCTGGCGCCTGGATCCGAGTATAATGCGCCGCTCATCGAATCCGGTCAGGCGCCGAATGAAGGTGGCGAAGGGCCGAGTGATGGGGAAGGAAACTGATCACCGGGCTGCAAGGCGCTGAGCGCAATAAATAAGCAAGCAAGTAATCGCAAGCAACCAATGCAAGTAACCAATATTGTCAGTGGGCCGTTTGGACGGTCTTCGAATTTACCAGGAGCTGATCATGAGCAAGAGCAAAATTATCGCCGAGCTGGAAGCGGAACAGATGGACAAGGAAATCCCCGATTTTCGGCCAGGAGATACGGTTGTCGTTCAGGTCAAGGTCAAGGAAGGTGATAGGCAGCGGCTCCAGGCCTTTGAAGGCGTAGTCCTGGGCCGCCGCAACCGCGGCCTGAACTCCGCGTTTACCGTGCGCAAGATTTCCAGCGGCGTCGGCGTCGAGCGTACCTTTCAAACCTACAGTCCCCTGGTTGACAGCATTACCATCAGGCGTCGCGGTGATGTCCGTCAGGCCAAGCTTTATTATCTGCGCGAGCTCTCCGGTCGTGCGGCGCGTATCAAGGAAAAGCTTTGATTCTGCTTTTCTCGTGCGCGTTTCAGGGCGGTGTTGGCCCTGGGGAAAAGCGGCTTCGGCCGCTTTTTTATTGCTGGCAATCCTAGTTGTCGTGGCGGCCACCGTTTGCGCGCCACCGGGGTTATACTGAAGCCCATTGGTGTTAGCAGCGATGTTCAAAAAGGATGCCGATGTCGGCAACTTACCCCGATGGCGTGGTCATCGAGCATTACCTCAGTGCCCTGTGGCTGGAACGGGGCTTGAGTGAAAATACCCTGACTTCCTACCGCAGTGATCTCGAGTCCTGTAGCCGCTGGCTGCGGAGTCAGTCGCTGGATTTGCTCGGCGCCTCTGAGTCGGATGTGCAGGCTTATCTGGCAAGCCGCTTCGAAGCGCGCAATAGCGCCCGCTCCGTTGCCAGGTCCCTGTCGTGCCTGCGCGGGTTTTACGCGTATTGTCTGCGTGAGGGCAAAGTCGAATCCAATCCCACGGCGATGATTGAAAGTCCCAAGCTCGGGCGCCCCCTGCCCAAAAGCCTTACCGAAGATGATGTCGAGAGACTGTTGCAGGCCCCCGATAGCGACACCCCTCTGGGCGTGCGGGATAAAACCATGCTGGAATTACTCTATGCCACCGGATTGCGGGTTTCGGAGCTGGTCGGTCTTGAGTTGTCACAGATTAATCCGCGCCAGGGCGTGGTGCGAGTGATGGGCAAGGGGGGCAAGGAAAGGTTGGTTCCCGTCGGCGAGGAAGCGCTGTTCTGTTTGCTGACCTACCTCAAGGAAACCCGTCAGGCCTTGTTGGGCCGGGGTAGCAGCGAGGTCTTGTTTCCAAGTACCAGAGGGGGGCGGATGACTCGGCAGACTTTCTGGCACCGCATCAAGCACTGGGCCAGGGTTGCCGGCATTGAGAAACCTATTTCTCCCCACATTTTGCGTCACGCATTCGCGACACACCTGGTCAATCACGGGGCCGATCTGCGTGTGGTTCAGCTGCTGCTTGGTCACAGCGATCTGTCCACCACGCAGATTTATACGCATATCGCCCGCGCGCGAATGCGAGAACTGCATGCCAGACATCATCCGCGTGGTTAATTCTTTGTTCGTGAGCAAAATTACACGCGTCTCGCCCGGGTTGCTCCTATGGAGAACGGCTGCCTTGGTTTACACTCTAAAACCTGGCCACGAGCCAATAATCTGGCCATAAGTCAATCGGGGTGGGTATGAATAGAAGGTATGTAATTAGCGCATTGCTGGGCTGCATGTTTCTCCTTGCGGGTTTCGGCGCACCTGCTCAATCCGAACAAGCCACCGAGGTGGATCAGGCGATCAGTAGTGAAATTATCGCGAAGCTGAAAAGCGCCCGTCCCGACCTTCAGTTTGGCCGAGTGAGCAAGAGCCCTCTGGCGGGCTTTTACGAAGTTTCAGTGGTTGGCGGTCCAACACTCTATGTGGTGGAAAATGGCGAATTCTTCTTTGATGGCGATATGTATCAGGTGACGCCGAGCCGCTACATCAATTTGCGTGAGCAGGCGATGATCGGCATTCGCAAGGAGCTGCTCGCCGGCGTCGATGTCAGGGACATGATCGTATTTGCGCCAGAAGGCCAGGCCAAGGGCGTCATCAACGTTTTTACCGACGTGGATTGTGGTTATTGCCGGAAGTTTCACAGAGAGGTGCCCGAGCTCAATAAACACGGTATCGAAGTGCGTTACCTGGCCTTTCCCCGGGCCGGGATCGGCTCGCCATCGGCCGATAAACTGGTATCGGCATGGTGCTCGGACACGCCTGGTGAAACCCTCACTGAGTTGAAAAATGGTGGCTCGGTGGAGGCCAGGCAGTGCGCCGATAATCCCGTCGCCGACCACTATCGACTGGGCCAGCAAATGGGTGTAAATGGCACGCCGGCACTGGTACTGGCAAACGGTGAGTTGATTCCGGGTTACCGCCCGGCCGCCGATCTCGTGCGCCTGCTCGGAGTACAGTAGGCGCCGCCGCAAGCGAACTTGTTCGGCACCCGGGACGTCCCGGGTGGGTGCCTTGCTTCCATGCTGGTCTCCAATTGACACAACCCGGTGGCATCATTAAGGTGGCCGACTTGTTTTTCGGTCGGGTGGTGGGCGCTTGAAGGCTGTCAAAATAGGTATTTGCGGGCTGGGCACGGTTGGCGCCGGGACCTTTAATCTGCTGTCCGCCAATCGTGACGCCATAAACGCCCACGCCAATCGCGACATCAAGGTAACCATGGTGGGTACGCGTCGCAATAACCGGGGCTGCGTTCTCGAAAACATCGAAGTCGTCGAAGATATTTTTGCTGTCGCCGATAGTGATGTCGATGTCCTGGTCGAGTTGATTGGCGGCACGACCACCGCGCTGCGCTTGGTGCTGCGTGCCATCGAAAATGGCAAGCATGTGGTGACCGCGAATAAAGCGCTCATCGCCGAGCATGGCAATGAGATTTTTGCCGCCGCCCGGCGCAAGCAGGTGCAGGTGGCTTTTGAGGCGGCGGTCGCGGGCGGTATTCCCATTATCAAAACCCTGCGCGAAGGGCTTGCTGGCAACCGCATCGAGTGGCTGGCCGGTATTATCAATGGCACGGGCAACTTTATCCTTACCGAAATGCGCGATAAGAGCCGGGCCTTTGCCGATGTGCTAGCCGAGGCTCAGGCCCTGGGCTATGCGGAAGCCGATCCGACCTTCGATGTCGAGGGTATTGATGCCGCCCATAAACTGGTCATTCTCGCGTCGCTGGCTTTTGGCATGCCCCTCAGATTCGACGCGGTTTTTACCGAAGGTATAAGTGCCGTGGAACCCATTGATGTCGTCTATGCCGAAGAACTGGGATATCGCATCAAACATCTGGGTATCGCCAAAAAACGCGAGCAGGGGGTGGAGCTCCGTGTGCATCCGACGCTGGTGCCGGAGCATCGCCTGATTGCCCAGGTGGATGGTGTCATGAATGCGGTGATGGTCAAGGGAGACGCCGTTGGCCCGACCCTCTACTGTGGTGCCGGCGCCGGTGCCGGGCCGACCGCCTCGGCGGTTGTGGCGGACATCATCGATGTGGCCAGGGCGATGGATACACCGTCCACCCACTGTGTTCCGGCCCTGGGTGTGGTGAAGGACGGGCTGGCCGATCTGCCGGTACTGGGTATTGAAGAAGTCGAGACGGCCTGCTATCTGCGCGCCTCCGTGCTGGACAAGCCCGGGGTTTTGTCGGCCATTGC
>JBECKV010000084.1:0-6680 GCA_040235495.1 Porticoccaceae bacterium | reverse complement strand
TATACCATCAGTGCATCAGGGACTGGTCACGCGGCCATATTCAAGCAATAGACCTTACAGACCTTTAGGCTTTATTAAATTGAAAGTGCTTTTCGAAGTCCTGCTCGACGGTTTGGATATGCGCCATATAGGCGGCGAAGCCGCCATTGTAGGTGCCATCCTGTCTGCGATTGTCTTCGCCTTCAAAGTTATAGTAGCCGGGTGTGCATTCCTTGTTACGGTCTGTGCGGCCGCGGAATTTGATCACTTCCTGGACCCAGAATTCCTCTGACTCCTCCGAGACATCCATCGCTTGATAGCCGTGGCTGCGGCAGTAATCGATACAAGCAGCGATATGGCCACCCTGGCATTGCATCATGTCGGTCAGGTTGAACTGAAATGAAGCCTGGTAGCCGTTCATGATGAAAAGGTTGGGGTAGCCCTTCGAATGAATGCCGAACAGGGTGCGGATGCCATCCTTGTATTTATCGTTAATTTCGATGCCGTTTTCACCGATGATTTCGTTGTAGATGCCGGTTTTTTGGATCACGAAGCCGGTGGCGTAAATCAGCAGATCCAGCTCGTATTGCTTGCCGTCAACCACCGGGCCTTGCTCGTTGATCTCGGTAACGCCTTTACCACGGGTGTCCACCAGGTGCACGTTGGGGCGATTGAAGGTGGGCAGATAATCCTCGTGGAAGCAGGGCCGCTTGCACATCATCATGTACCAGGGTTTGAGCGCCTCGGCGGTGTCCCTGTCCGTGACGATTTCCTCGATACGTTTATGAATGCGCATCATCGCATCGATATTGGCATTTTCCTGGCGGCGCAGTTTCTCCTCGCGCGGCATGGCCCTGATTTTGGCAAGGGCATCCTCGCTCAATGGTTTCGGGCGCAGGAATATTTCCCTTCGTTTGCTCTGCCAGCCGGCGGGCAGGCTTTTCGCCCATGCGGGATCGGTTTCCCAATCGTCACGGACGTCGATGGAAGATGGCGTGCGCTGAAAGACATAGAGTTCCCTGGCGTTGGCGCCAAGCCCTGGCACCGCCTGCACTGCCGTGGCACCGGTACCGATGATGCCCACCTTTTTGTCCTTCAGTTTGGACAGGTCGTCGCCGGTGTAGTCGTAGTCCCAGCGAGAGGTGTGAAAGGAATGGCCCTTAAAGGTGTCCATGCCCCTGATGCGTGTGAGTTTGGGTTTGGACAGTATGCCGTTGGCGCAAATCACGAAGCGCGCTTTCATGTGGTCGCCGCGATCGGTCTTGATGTGCCACATCTGTTCCGCCTTGTTCCAGACCGTGGCAGTGACCGTGGTCTGGAACACCGCCAGCTTGTACAGATCGTATTTTTTTGCGATGGCCTGGCAATGCTGGTGGATTTCATCGCCCCGGGCGTAGCGATGTTTCGGTACGTAGTTCATTTCGTCCAGCAGGGGCAAATAGTCATAGGAGGGGACGTCACAGGCGATGCCGGGATAGCGATTCCAGTACCAGGTGCCGCCGACATCAGAGCCGCGCTCGACGATGCGGATACTCTCCACGCCCACTTCGCGCAATCTGGCGGAGGTCAGCAAGGCGGAAAAGCCGCCACCGATAAACAGACACTCCACCGTGTCGTTCAGAGGCTCTCGTTCGATAAACGTCTCGGCGTAGGGGTCATTGTCATATTTCGCCATCTCGCCAGCGAGATCCTGGTCGTATTGCTTGCTACCCTCGGGGCGGTAGTTAATGCGGATATCGCGCTCCTGGGCAAAACGCTTTTTGATGGCTTCGTAATATTCCTGGGGGTGAGTTTCCTCTGACAGTGGGTCCATGACACCAAACTGGGGGGAATCCAGGTGCAAGGCACCGTGCATGATGATGTCTTCTTGTGCGGCCTTATCGCTCATTATTTTCTCCTGTAAAATAAAACCCGTGCGCTGAATGTTTACCGTTGGAAGCACTCACCGCTGAAAATTGTTTTGTTGCGGCCATGAGCCCATCAGTAAGGCCGCTGGCGAATGACACCCTCTGCTTCCAGTTCGGCGATCTGTTCCGGATTATAGGCCAACAAGTCGCCCAGCACTTCATGGTTGTGCTCTCCCAGAAATGGGGCCGCCAGCGGTAAGGGCTCGGGAAATGCCGAGTAGCGCAACGGATTGCCGGGAATGTCGAACTCGCCGAGGACGCGGTCCTCGATGGTGCGTACGGTGCCGCGTTCTTTCAGGTGTGGGTGCGCTATCGCCTCGCTCACACTCAGTACCGGCGCGACCGGCACGTGGGCGTCCTGCAAGAGCGTTATCGCCGCTTCATCGCTTTCCTGGGCCTGCAACCACTCCTCGATAATAGTGACAATTTCCTCCTTGGCCCGCATACGAATCTTAGGATTGGTAAAGCGCTCTTCGCTAACCAGTTCCTGACGGCCGATCACGCCACACAGGTTATTCCAATGGCGCTCCAGGTTGGCAATAATCAAAATAAAGCGTTCCTTGCCCTGAAATACGCCCGCGGGGACGATGCTGTAGTGATGGGAGCCGCCCCGTCGGGGCACGATCTTTCCCCTGGTGCCGCTGTACATCTCGACATTGGCTTCATGGTAGTGAAAGTAGCAATCCAGCAGGGAGATATCCAGATACTGGCCTTCTCCGGTCCGTTCCCGGTGCAGGAGGGCGTAGCCGATGGCGCAGGCGGCGTGTACGCCGGTGCTGACATCGCCCATGGCGAGTTGGGGGATGGACGGCGGCTTATCCGGTTCGCCGATCATATCGGTGACGGCGGCATAGGCCTGGGCGATATAGTCAAAGCCCGGCAGGGACGCCAGCGGTCCGGTCTGGCCAAAAGCAGAGATCGAACACATGATGACCCGGGGATTGAGTGCGCGCACCGTCTCCCAGTCGAGGCCGAAACGGGCGACGACGCCGGGGGCGAAGTTCTCCAGTACCACATCGCATGCCCTGACCAATTCCCTGAGAATTTTCTGGCCTTTCGCGCTTTTGACATCGAGGCAAAGGCTTTTTTTGCCACGATTGTGCTGAATATTGAGGCCACTGCGTTTTTCGCGGCGGAATTCCCCGAGCCGGGTGGGATCGCCGTAGGGTAAAAGTTCCACCTTGATGACTTCGGCACCCATTTCCGCCATCAGGCGGGTGACCGTGGGTCCGGCGATATGTTGCGTGATATCCAGAACCCGATAACCATCGAGTATGTGTTGTGGCTGCATAAAACCCCCGATCTTTGTTCAGATTATTGTCGTTGCGACGAGTTTACAGGCTTCGCCCCCCGGTGCTGGCGCGGGACGGTACCCCCTTATTGCGATTACACCGATAAGACACGTATAGTCAAAACCATACCGGGCAAGGCCCCGACATTATTATCAAAAGTGAAACATCCAAAAGTATCAGGGGAAATTAGACAATGAGCAAATGGAGTCCCGACCTCTCTCATATCCACAAACTGAAATATCCCGGCGGCATTGACGCCGACGGCCATATTCTCGAGCCGCCCGATCTGTGGGACAACTACATAGAGGGAAAATACCGTGATCGGGCCATGCGCATCGCTGTCGACGAAGAGGGCCTCGAGTATGTCGAAATCGATGGCCGACCCTCCACCATGTTGCGCAAGGGTTTTCCTTCGACCATGGGCCTGATGCACCACAAGGATCCCGAGTTATTCGAACCCAGTGTCGATCGAACCTATGTCGGCAACGCGCCTTTTGGTTCCATGGATGCGCAAGAACGTGTGCGGCTACTGGATGCCGAGGGACTGGATGCCGCGCTTCTGTACCCGACGCTTGGCGTGCTCTGGGAGGCCGAACTCGACGACATCGAACTTACCCACGCCTATGCCCGGGCCTACAACCGCTGGATCGTCGACTTCTGCAAGGATTCCGGTGGGCGCCTGGTTCCCATCGCCCATATTCCCTTCGACAATCCGGAAATGGCCGCCGCGGAAATGGAGCGTGCCGTCAACGACGGCTGCAAGGGCGCCTTCACCATGCCCTTTACCTGGAGCCGCAAGGCCCATGGCGATCCGGTGCACGATCCCATCTTTCAGAAAGCGGTCGAGCTTGATATCCCCATCGCCCTTCATGTCGGTTTCGAGCCGCTGGATCAGCGTCCCAACCGCTTCAAAAACGCCAATCGCTTCCCGCTGTTAGCCAATATCACCACGGCCGAAGGGCTACGCCATGCGTTTACTACCTTTTTCGACTTCGGCACTTTTGAGCGCTTTCCCGACCTGCGTCTGGTGCTTCTGGAAGCCGGGGGCGGCTGGATCGGCCAGTGGCTGGACAGACTCGATGTCATGTATCACAAAACCGTCATCGGCGAGCGCACCGCGGTGTCCAAGCCACCCAGTGAGTGGTTCAAGTCGAACTGCTGGATTTCCTGCGACCCCGATGAAAAGCTGATTCCCGCGATGATGGAAATTTTTGGCGAGGATCGCTTTATCTGGGCCAGCGACTTCCCCCATGCCGATCATACCCCCGATTACATCGGGGAGATCGAGCGTATGGCCGATACCCTGCCGGCCAGCGCCCGGCCCAAACTGCTGGGGGACAACGCCCGGACTCTGTACAGGTTGTAATCGCGCAGGGTTCAAAGTCTATACGGACTCTTATGTTCTGGTGATTCGGGTTGAGCGTCAAGCAGCTCGATCCGGATCATCCCGGGAGAGATTACGCAATATGCTTCCGAATGCTTCCGAATGCTTCCGGAAAAGATGATCAGCTTCCTTTAGTGAACTTGTCCAGGGCGCCCATGGCAAAGGCGGAGGCAACGAAGGTCAGGTGCATGATGACATACCATAGCAGTTTATCGTTGTCGATATTGCTAGCGTTCATAAATATCTTGAGCAAGTGGATACTGGAAATGGCGACAATGCTGGCGGCTATTTTCATCTTCAGCGACGAGGTGTCCATCTTCCCCAGCCAGCTGAGTTTTTCCTCACCCTCGTCCACATCCAGCTGGGATACGAAGTTTTCATAACCGCTCATCATCACCATAACGATAAGCCCACCGACCATGGCGATGTCGATGAGCGACAACACCACCAGAATCATGTCCGCCTCCGCCATTTCGACAACGTCGGGCAGGAGGTGAAAAACTTCCTGAAAAAACTTGATACCCAGGGCCAGCAGGGCCAGCGTCAGACCCAGGTAAATGGGCGCCAGGAGCCAGCGGGAGCGATACATGGTTTTTTCTATCAGGCGTTCCATCTTCTTCATCGATCTACTATGTTCGGTGTGTGTTGTTCGGTGTGTGCGTTTTAGCTGGGCTCAAAAAGCGGGCGTGATTCTACTATGGTTTTGGGACTGGTGTTCAAAGCACCTTGATATCAAAACAGCGATTGCTCAAGCATCCCGCTTCGAGTGCGAGACCACCGCGCGCCGATTCATCCGCGGCACCGATGCCGAGGTTAAACAGCGCCGAGTGATCGAATACGCTGGCCATATCCATATAGAAGATATGAGACATGAGGGCCGGGGGTTTAACCCGAGCCGGTTACTCTTTATTATTTCAGCAAGAAGGTGAGCTGATCGCTTACGGAGCCGCTGCGGTCGGGGCCCAGGAGGTTAATTTCGGCAATCCCCACCATGCCCACTATCGCTGCGCCCGTCGATGCCGTGAACAATTGAAACGGAGAATGTTCCGGGGGTTACGACAGGATGCTGAAATTTGGCAAGACAGCCGATGAACGGGTTTCCGGCTCCTTCGAGATCGATTCGGGGAAACAAGCCGATCGAGACAGCCGCACCGCTCAGGTAAAAAATGGCAAAAAAAATAAACCCATAACAAATAAACCCATAACAAATAAACCCCTAAAATGATGAACGATCATGGCTAAAACTCAATCCGTCGAAGAACATATCCGCTGGCTGGCGCAGGTGCCGGAGCAGGCGCTGGAACCCGAATTGCCTATTTGCGACGCCCACCACCATCTTTGGCTCGATACCGGCCACACCGGCTGGCCCTATACCCTGGCTGACCTCCAGGCCGACCTCGACAGCGGCCACAATGTCGTGCGCACGGTTTTTCTCGAATGCGATGCCGAGTATCGCCAGGAGGGCCCCGAGCATCTGCGTCCGGTGGGTGAGACGGCATTCGTCGCCGAGCAGGCGCGCTTGAGCACCCAGGCGGGCAAGGTGCAAATCGCCGCCATCATGGGCCATGCCGATTGCGCCCTGGGGGAAGCGGTGGAAGAAGTATTGGTCGCCCATGAGGAAGCGGGCCAAGGGTTGTTTCGCGGCGTTCGATTTATCACCGCCCAGGACGCGCACCCGCCGCTGGCCATGGCTTCTAACAGGCCCATGGACGATGCCAAGTACCTGGCCGGTGTGCGCAAGGTGGGCGCCATGGGCTATACCTACGATGCCTTTGTTTATCATCCCCAGTTGCCGGAGCTGGCGGCGGTGGCCCGCGCCTGTCCGGATACGCCGATGGTGATCGATCATTTGGGTGGCTTTCTCGGCACCGGTCCCTACAAGGACCGGCGTGAGGCAATATTCGAATTCTGGAAGGACGCCATGAGGGCGCTGGCTGCATGCCCGAACACTTTTCTGAAGCTCGGTGGCATCGGCATGCCCATGTTCGGCTTTCGCTGGGACAAACAGGCGCGGCCGCCCACTTCCGAGGAACTGGCCGAGCCCTGGCGCGACCCGATTCATTTTGCCATCGATCAGTTCGGTCCCGAGCGCTGTCTGTTCGAATCCAACTTCCCGGT
>JBECKV010000124.1:0-14010 GCA_040235495.1 Porticoccaceae bacterium | reverse complement strand
TCGAGAAAAAGCCGGGCATTGCCAATGGCGGCTTCTATTTTTTGCCGATTGCGGACAATACCGGCATCATTCATCAGGCGCTCGATACTGCGCCGGTTAAAGCGGGCAACTTTTTCTGCGTCAAAATTGGCGAAGGCCTGGCGGTAATTGTCTCGCTTGCGCAAAATGGTGAGCCACGATAAACCCGCCTGGGCGCTCTCCAGAATCAGGAACTCAAACAATTTGCTATCGTCATGGCATGGCACCCCCCATTCCCGGTCGTGATACTGCTCATAGAGCTCGTCACCCTGCGCCCAGGTGCAGCGGCTAGTGGATTTGCTGTCTTCGCGCATTGCCATTGTTATCCTCGTGGCTTATGTTTCCCCAGAGCTGACGCTTTGTTCAGGGCTGGTTAGAGTTTATAGGTCCGCTAACCAAAAACCATATCCGGAGTTTTTTGATGCGTACACATTACCCGGCGATTACACCTTACGCTAGCCACCACTTGCCGGTGTCCGGCGGCCATAACCTTTATGTGGAGGAGAGTGGCAACAGTAATGGTATTGCAGTGTTATTCGTCCATGGTGGCCCGGGCGCTGGTTGCGCGCCCAGTGACCGCAGTTTTTTTAATCCCGACATGTACCGCATTATTTTGTTTGACCAGCGCGGCAGTGGCCGCTCCACTCCCCATGCGGGGCTGAAACACAATACCACTGCGGATTTGATTGCGGATATGGAGCTGATTAGGCAACATTTGGGGATTGAGCGCTGGATGTTGTTTGGTGGCTCCTGGGGCTCCACACTCAGTCTGCTGTATGCCCAGGCCCACCCCGAGCGGGTGCTGGGGATGGTGTTGCGAGGCATATTTTTATGCCGGCCCAGGGATATTCACTGGTTCTACCAGTTTGGCGCCAGTGAGATTTTCCCCGATTATTGGGCTGATTTTCTGGCTCTCATCGCGCCCGATGAACAGGGCGACCTGCTCCATGCCTACCACCGGCATCTGACTAGCGCCGATGAAGTGGATCGAATCCGCGCCGCCCGGGCCTGGTCGTTGTGGGAGGCCCGCTGCGCGACCCTCGATCCCAACCCCCATGTGGTCGAGCGCTTTGCTTCGGCCCACGTGGCACTGGCCATGGCGCGGATCGAGGCCCACTATTTCGTCAATAACTGCTTTGTCCAGGATAACGAAATTATTGCACGTGCCAATAGACTGAGTGATATCCCAACCATTGCCGTCCATGGGCGTTACGACATGGTGTGTCCGGTCAGGCAGGCTTTTGATTTGCAGGCGGCGCTACCGCAAATGAAACTGGAAGTGATTCGCGACGCCGGGCATGCTTCGAGCGAGCCGGGCACGGTCGACGCTCTGGTCAAGGCCACCGATGAGATGGCCGCCATTATCAAAGCCCGCCTGAATGTTTAAGCAGACGGTTAGACAGTGTCCGGTCTCGGCCAGACTCTCGGACTCGCCGTGCGCGGGTTGATTCAACGGGTCAGCCAGGCGGCGGTCGTGGTTGATGGCGAGACAGTGGGGGCCATTGACCGCGGCATCCTGCTCTTACTCGGTATCGAGGCCGGGGATGGCACGATGCAGGCGCGCAAGCTGGTCAACAAGGTGCTGAACTACCGCATATTTCCAGATGCCAAAGGTCGCATGAATGCCAGCGTCAGGGATATCAGTGGCGGCGTGCTGGTGGTCAGCCAGTTCACCTTGATCGCCGATACCAAAAAGGGCCTGCGGCCCAGCTTTACGCCAGCGGCCCGGCCGGATGAAGCTGAAAAACTCTACCGGTTTTTTTTAGCGGAAATCAGCGCCAGCCACGGAGTGGTGGCCAGCGGCATGTTCGGGGCGGATATGCAGGTGTCGTTAACTAACGACGGGCCAGTGACCTTCCTGCTGGAAGTGTAGTGTTTCGGGCCGCGGCTAGAGAGAAAAACGCTGCTTCAGTTTTTTCTCGACCAGCGTGTTTTTCAATTTCGCGTACTGGGGCGTGCCGTTTTTGTAGGGTGGATAATCCTCCCCCTGAATCAGAGGGGCCAGGTAATTCCTGGCCACGTCGGTAATGCCGAAACCTTCGCGGGTGATGAAATTGCGCGGCATCATCTTTTCCACATTGGCGACTTTGGCGAGTTCCGCCGCGCCGATGCGCCAGCTGTATTTTTTTGTTTTTTTGCGCTCGATGCTGACCATGATCGAGGTTTTGCCGGCGAGGGCAAACTCCACTGCCGCCTTGCCCACGGCATAGGCCTGCTCGACGTCGGTGGCCGAGGCGATATGGCGCGCCGAGCGTTGCAGATAATCGGCCAGGGCCCAGTGGTATTTGTAGCCCAGCTCCTGCTTGATCATTGCCGCCAGGGTCGGCGCCACGCCACCCAGCTGTTTGTGGCCGAAGGCGTCGGTGGTGCCGGCGTCGGCGATAAAAGTCCCGTCCGCGTACTGGGCTCCTTCGGAAGCGACGATCACGCAGTAACCGTTCTTATTGACGGTGGCGCGGACTTTATGGAGGAATTTTTCCCGGTTAAAGGCGATTTCCGGAAACAGGATAATGTGCGGTGGGTCGCCGGCCTGATCGGCGGCGAGACCGCCGGCGGCGGCGATCCAGCCGGCATGGCGGCCCATCACCTCGACGATGAACACTTTGGTGGACGTCTCGCACATGGAGGCGACGTCGAGGCTGGCCTCCTTGGTGGATACCGCCACGTATTTGGCTACCGAGCCAAAGCCGGGACAGTTATCGGTCAGGGGCAGGTCGTTATCGACGGTCTTGGGAATGTGAATGGCCCGGATGGGATAACCCAGGTCTTCGGAGAGGCGCGAGACCTTCAGGCAGGTATCCGCCGAGTCGCCACCGCCGTTGTAAAAGAAATAGCCGATATTGTGGGCCCTGAAGACTTCGATCAGGCGCTGGTATTCGCCGGGATCATCGGCGAGGTTTTTGAGCTTGTGACGGCAGGAGCCAAAAGCGCCGGAGGGCGTATGGCGCAGGGCGGCGATGGCGGCGGCTGATTCCCTGCTCGTGTCGATCAGTTCCTCGCGCAGCGCCCCGATAATGCCGTTTTTGCCCGCGTAGACTTTACCGATGTGTTTGCGCTGTGCCCTCGCGGTCTCAATGACGCCACAGGCGCTGGCGTTAATGACCGCGGTGACACCACCGGACTGTGCGTAAAAGGCGTTTTTCCTTGGCATGTTTTTTCCGTGCTGGCGCAGGTTCATTCACGGCCGCCATGATACGGTAAAGGCGTAGCGATTTCATGGCGGTAAGCCGCGCGCAATGGGATAATTCGCGCACGTGCTTGAAAGGCCTCGTGCACTGGGATTTTGTTTTATGCACATCCATATTCTGGGAATTTGCGGCACCTTCATGGGCAGCCTGGCGCAACTCGCCAAGGCGCGGGGGCATCACGTCAGCGGCTGTGACGCCAATGTCTATCCGCCCATGAGTGTCCAGCTGGCGCGGGCCGGTATTCGGCTGATCGAGGGCTACGACCCCGCGCAGCTGGATCCGGCGCCGGACCTGGTGGTGATTGGCAATGCCCTGTCCCGTGGCAACCCCTGTGTCGAACATGTGCTCAACCGCAATCTGCCCTACACCTCGGGCCCCCAATGGCTGGGCGAGCAGTTTTTGCGGGATCACTGGGTGCTGGCGGTATCCGGCACCCATGGCAAAACCACCACGGCGAGCATGCTGGCGTGGATACTCGAAGTCGTCGGTATGTCGCCTGGTTTTCTGATCGGTGGTGTGCCAGGCAATTTCGGGGTTTCGGCCCGGGTCGGCGAGAGCAGTTTTTTCGTCGTCGAAGCGGACGAGTACGACACCGCCTTTTTCGACAAGCGTTCCAAATTTGTCCACTACCGGCCGCGCACCCTGGTGATGAATAATCTGGAATTCGATCACGCCGATATTTTTTCCGACCTGGCGGCGATCCAAACCCAGTTTCACCACCTGGTGCGCACCGTCCCCGCCGAGGGCCTGATTATTTATCCCGAGACAGAGCGCAATCTGGCCGACGTGCTGGCGCGGGGCTGCTGGACGCCCCGCGAGACCACGGGCGATGGCGGTCTTTGGTCGGCGCGGCTCGAATCCGCCGATGGCAGTGCTTTCCGGGTCTTGCGCGGCGATGAAAATCAGGGCCGCGTGCAGTGGTCGCTCGGCGGCCAGCACAATATCGCCAATGCCCTTGCCGCCATCGCCGCGGCCCGCCATGTGGGTGTCCGGCCCGAGCAGGCCTGCGCCGCCCTGTGCCAATTTTCCGGTGTCGCCCGGCGTATGGAATTGCTGGCCGATATTGCCGGTGTACGGGTTTACGATGACTTTGCCCATCACCCCACCGCCATCGCCACCACTCTCGCGGGCCTGCGCAAAAAGGTCGGCAACGAAAAAATCCTTGCCGTGATCGAACCCCGTTCCAACACCATGAAACTGGGGATACACAGGGATAATCTGGCGGCGGCGACGGAGCTGGCTGACCAGGTATTCTGGTATCAGCCCGAGGGACTCGACTGGTCGCTGACGGACGTGGTTGCCGCTGGTGGCGCGCCGGCCCAGGTGATTGCCGATATCGAACAACTGCTGGCTAAAACCCTCGCCCAGGCGCAGGCGCCCTGTCATATTCTGATTATGAGTAATGGCGGTTTCGGCGGTTTTCATCAGCGCCTGGTGACCGCGCTGGGTGAGGTACTTGAACCCGGCCAGGCTATTGATTGTATTGATTGAAGGCTTCCCGTGATCGGCAATCGTAACCTCCTGGTAATGCTGGCGCTGTTGGCGGCAGCGGCTACCGCTTCCTATATCGATGCTTTCGACCGGCTCACCTGGTGGATGGAATCCCTGCCGGTATTTATTGGTCTGCCCGTTCTCTGGGCCACGCGCCAGCGCTTTCCCCTGACGCGCCTGGTCTATTACCTGTTGTTTTTACATGGGCTGCTTTTGTTGTATGGGGCCCACTACACCTACGCTCGCGTGCCCCTGGGTTTCTGGCTCCAGGACTGGTTCGATTTTTCCCGCAACCCCTACGATCGCCTCGGCCATATTGCCCAGGGTTTGGTCCCCGCCCTGGTGGCCAGGGAGTTGTTTATTCGCCTGCGCATTGTCAATGGTCGGGTCTGGCGGGCCTTTCTGGTGGTGTGTTTTTGTCTCGCCTTCAGCGCGTTTTACGAGTTGATCGAATGGTGGGTCGCGGTGTTTTATGGCGACGGGTCGACAGCGTTTCTCGGCACCCAGGGAGATGTCTGGGACGCCCAGTGGGATATGATGCTGGCGCTCTGTGGTGCGCTTGCCGCCCTGCTGCTGGGTGGCTGGCACGATAGAGAGATTGCCACGGTTGAGCGCGGTATCGACTCCCCGGGCTGAGCAGGATTTAAATTCCGGTAGAGACGATATGGCGCGGGTGTTGATTGTCGGATGTGGTGATATTGGCCTGGCGCTGGCCCGCCGGCTGCTGGCCGAGGGCCACCAGGTGACGGCAATCAAGCGCAGTGCCCTGGCCGAGCCGGTCGTTGGTCTGCATCTTATCCTCGCCGATGTCAGCCAGGCGGCGAGTCTTCAGTCCTTGCCCACTGACTTCGATCAGATATTTGTGATACTGACCCCGGGGCAGCGTGATGAGAACGGCTACCGGGCCGTTTATGAACGGGGACTGGAGAACCTGCTCGGGCGTTTTGCCGCTGCTCGCGAAGGGCGGCGGCGCGTGGGACCCCACTGGATTTTTGTCTCCTCCACCAGTGTTTACGGACAGAACGCCGGGGAATGGGTGGATGAAAGTTCGCCAGCCGAACCCAGGAGTTTTAATGGCCGTGTCCTGCTGGCGGCGGAACAAACGCTCTGGCGCGCCGGTGGTGGCAATACCGTGGTCCGCTTTAGCGGCATTTATGGACCCGGTCGGCGGCGGTTGCTGGAGCAGCTACGCGCGGGCAAGCCTGTGCAATACCAGCCGCCCTGCTATACCAACCGCATTCATCGGGACGATTGTGTTGCCGTACTGGCCTGGTTGCTGCGCCAGCGCCTGGCGGGTAACGTGCCGGACCCCCTGTATCTGGCCAGCGACAGCGAGCCCGCGCCGATAGCGGAAGTGACGGCCTGGCTGGCGGCAAAAACCCACTGCCCACTACCACCGCCACTGGCCGAGGATGGAAATGCTTCGTCGGGGCAAAATAAAAGATGCAGTAACCGCAAACTACTGACCCAGGGTTATCGGTTTTTATTCAATAATTATCGGCAAGGCTACGCATCCTTGCTGCTCGCGGGAGCAAAGTAATGCAGCTGACAGACCCCTTGGTGAGCACCAGTTGGCTTGCCGGGCATCTCGAAGAGCCGCGACTGCGCATTTTCGACACCACCGTGCATATGCAGCACAAGCCCGGTGGCGGCTATCTGACTGAAAGTGGCTACCAAGACTGGCGCCAGGCCCATATTCCCGGCGCCGGTTTTCTCGACCTGGCCGGGGAATTCAGCGATCCAGACAGCGACATCCCCTTCACCATGCCGCCGGCGGAGCGCTTTTGCCAGTTGGCGGCCGAACACGGTGTTGCCGACGACAGCGCCGTGGTGCTTTACAGCCATGGCCCGGTGATGTGGGCCACGCGCGCCTGGTGGATGTTCCGCTCCGTGGGCTTTGCTAACGTCGCTGTACTCGACGGCGGCTGGCAGGCCTGGAAGCGCGAAAACCGGCCCTTGAGTGCCGGGCTCGATGCCTATCCGCCCGGGCGATTACAGGCGCAACCCCGGCCTGGGATGTGGGCGGACCGGCAGGAGATGCTGGCGAACCTGCACGGCCAGGGCGTGTGCACCCTCAACGCCCTGGCGGCCAACATCTATCGTGGCGAGGACAATCGCTATGGTCGGCCCGGCCATATTCCCGGCTCTTACAATGTTTTCAACGGCGATCTGCTGGACCCCGACAGCGGCAGGTTTCTCGATAGAAACGCTCTCCGGGAGAAATTCGCGGCCAGCGGCGCGCTCCAGGCCGAGCGCGTGGTGGTCTACTGCGGCGGTGGTATATCCGCCACCGTCAATGCCCTGGCGCTACATTTATCGGGCCATGGGAATGTCGCTGTCTACGACGGCTCCATGTCGGAGTGGGTCAGGGATGAAACCCTGCCCCTCACGTTGGGCGGCGAACCCTAGTATCTCTGGCCCCCTGGTACCTCTGGCCCCTTAATCCCTCTGACTCGATAATCCCTCTGGCCCGGTCGCTTTAGCCGGCGCTGATAACTGTTAATCCTCCGCCACCGGCCACACTTCACTCAATACCCGGAAGGCGCTCGCGGCGCAGGGCCAACCGGCGTAGTGGGCGGCATGAACAATCATGGCTTCGAGTTGCTGCCGCTGGACGCCCAGGTTTCGGGCCCCGTGAAAATGAATGCGTTGTTCGGCTTCCCGGTTGAGGGCGACAAGAATCGTGCAGGTAATCAGAGAGCGAAGCTCCAGTGGCAGTTCATCCCCCTGCCAGACGTCGCCAAACAGGTGCTCCATGGTGTAGCGGGAAAATTTTTCCGGTATCGCCGACCGGCCCAGGGCGGGCGGTCGCTCCTGCCCGGCGACCAGTTTTTTGAAAAATTCGATGCCTTTTTGTCTTTTTTCTTCGTCGGCCATGAGAGATTCCTTTTTTAAGTGAATTGAGGTTTTAAGTGAATTGAGGTTTTGGGTGAATTCAGTTACGGGGTGCTAAGACTATATGACCCGATGCCCCGTGCCGTCCAGTAACGCCGCGTTCCATCACCGCGCAGGCACGCCAGTCCGGGCGTCAATGCCCGCGCCAGGGTGGCGCCCAGATGCCGGTGTCCTGACCGTCAGGCAGTTTAGTTTAATGATCGCGGCATACTCGATGGTTTGCCGGCGCGCTACAGTTTGGTGGCGCCATCAAACAGAGTCGGTTTGACCCCGGCGAGCAAATCGGGATCAAAACAACCCAGATTTATCATTACTACCGGCTCATCGCCGAAATTAACCCTGCTGAAGCACTGGATGCCACAGGTGCGGCAAAAATAGTGGTCGGAAAACTCCCGTGAGCCATAGCAGGTCAACTGGTCCTCGCCGGCCAGCAGCCGGAACTTATCCGCGGGCACGCGGTGAATCGTAGTGCCGCGGCGGATGCAGAATGAACAGTTGCATTGCAGGGCGCTGTCCACCGTGGAATCCATTTCGAAACGGACCGCGCCGCAGTGGCAATGGCCTTGATGAGTCGTCATGTTTCACTCCCGTCGATGATCTTGATTGCCTGTGTCAGTGTCGGCGGTGTTAGCGCTCCTGGCGAACCCGGCGCGCCCTCGGGTACGCGCTTGCCGGTTCCACAACTGGCCGGTGGCCAGACATTGCCACCACCATTTGATCCAGCCCATCAGCGCAAATACCAGCCACAGGGACCACAGTAGCATGGCGATACGAAACGCCCCCAGTGGCAGGCTGAAGACCCAGCCCTGGGGCAGGACTTCCGTACTGTGATCCTGGTACCACTGATAGAAGTAGTTATGGGAGCCATTGCCGGTGACCTGCATGTCAGGCGCCGACAGCAGGCTCTGGGGGATGGTGGCGAACAGGCTGAGCAGGGCCACCATTGACAGCAGGACGAGCCCCACCTGGGTAACATTGAATAGGGGTGAAGCGCTGTCCACGGGCCGCCGCCGGCGCGCTTCCATGGCAAAAAACCACAGCACCACCGGGATACTGCCAGCCATGTTGACAGTGCTCATGCCCAGGGCCAGCAACAACCAGTGCCAGGTTTTGAGCGGGATGGACAGCTGCCTGCGCCGCACTACCTGACCCAGGGTGGCGGCGATAACGAGAATCACCGCGAGCACGCCCCAGTAGAGCATGGCCGGGCCGATGTCCGGGCCGCGCAGCAGAATAGGCCAGCGGTCGCGGGGCAGGTGCAGGCGAATATCGATGTTGCTGGCTGGTGTCGGCAGGGCAAGGGTCGGAGTTTCCGTGATACGCGCCACGCCCTGGTCCAGGGTCCAGTTGATTTCGATACTTTGCAGCCCCGGCACCAGCGGGATGACCACCTGATCGCCGTCCCGGGGAGTGGTTTGCTCGACCCCGTTGATGATCATATTCAGCAGCTGCGCCCCGGGTGGTTGGGGCAGGCGGTATTCGCCCCCGAGACTGCTGCGGATACCCATCGACAGCTTGAGCGCGGCGCTGCGGGCGCCGGGCTGGTGGTCGATCTGGAGATTTTCCACGGTGGTGGTGGGGCCGGGTACCGGTTCCGGGCGCAGGGCCTCAATGTCGAGACTTTCGCCGGGCCAGGGTTGCCACCGGCGCACCACCGGGCCGCTGTCGGGGCCGGCTTTTACGGGCGCGAGGCCCGAGGTCTTCAGGTGCCAGCGTGGTGAGGCCTGAATATGCCAGTGCTCGGTCCAGGCCTCGCTTGCCGGTGCGCTCAGCGTCTTCAGACTGCCCGGCTTGATGACCGAACGCCAGGACACCTGATGCTGCCGGGCGCCCAGCGCGATTAGCGCGTGGTTGTCCTCGATCAGGACATTCTGACTGACCACCGATTCCCCGGCCAGCAGGGGGATACGCAGATTAATGGCTCCCGTCGGCGGCGCGCCGCGGATGACCGTGGTCACCAGCTCCCAGTCGATATCGGCATTGAGCTGGCGCTGGACCCTGACAAAAGGCTTGATCGGCGCGGGCAGCAGGCTCTCCTCGACGTGCGCCTTTACCTTTTTTTCCAGTTGCAGCGTGCTGCCGCTGAGATTTCGGTCCTGAATCCCGAAAATCTGCCAGTCCGGTGCGTTGACGGTGACGTTGGGGCTGGGGAGGGGGAAGGGAATACTGAGTTTGTCGCCACCAAAGCGGGCAACGAGGGTCAGGTCGTGGCTGCCGGGTGGCAGACGCACCCAGTGGCTGTTATCCGCGCGCGCCAGGGCGGCGACCGTGCCGTTGAGGGATGCCTCGACAGCCTGCCAGCTGGGGTCGGCGGGCAGCGGGAAGGCGACATCGGCGTCGGTATTGACGCGCTGGCGAATCAGCAGGCGCTGGCTACGCACGTCGACATGACTATCCTGCACCGCCGCGCAGTGCGGAGCGCAGGCCGGCGCCTTGAGCAGGTTTTCCTTCAGTTCGTTCAACAGGTGTTGTGGCGGGAAGTCAGTGGCGTTGGCATCGTCAGCCTTGCCAGCCAGTGTCAGCGACAATAGCGCCGGCAACAGCAACGGCAGCAGCGACAGCACACCCGCGGGTTTGCCGACTTGCCTGGCGGCCGAGAGCGGGCCAAACCACCAGTGGTTTTTTATCAGTGCTGCGCCAAGACCATACAGGAGCAGGCCGGCGAGCGCGGTTTTCAGGAAGCTTAGTATCCGGGTCAGCCAGGGTGGGGACAGGTACAGATGCAGGGGCATGTCCGCTGTTACCGGTCCGCTCCAGCCTATGCGCACCTGGCGCCACTGCCATGATGGTTCACCGGGCCCGGTCTGGATATTGTCGCCGGGCCGGTAGCGCGGCGCTTCTGGCTTCGCGGCGGCCATATCCATCATTTGGACTTCGGTTTCTTCCCTTGTGGCTGAACGAGGGAGTGCTTTGGCGGCTGACAGACTTTCGTTATAAATGTCGCTGTAGGCATAAATGCTGCGCGTTTGCTCCAGTTGCGGATAGATTCCCCTGCGTACCTGGTCGATGGCGAAGGCGATCACCACGACGGTGACCCCCGCGAGTGCCAGGTGGGCGGTGGCGTTCACGACTTTCCTGAAAGCGCCCTCGGGCAGGACGTTCAGGGCGGGCAGGGCAGCCACCAAAATGACCCAGCCGAGCAATGGGAAATTAGGTTCGTGATACGCCAGCGCCAGGGTCAGGGCGCCCACCAGCCCCCATTGCCAGCCGAGCACCTGAAACAGGCCGCCGACGACCAGCAGGCAGATGAACAGGTCCCACAGATCCCAACGGGACAGCCAGGATTGGTTGACGTAGTCAGGCCCCCCCGCGTGCCACAACTGCCAGCCCGGCGGCAGGTTGAGATTCAGGCTGACCTGATCGAAATCGTGCCGCCAGCCAGTGGCGCTGATGGTCTCCAGGCCATCGACGCGGCTCACGGCTTCGACATCGACATGGGGGTGGCGGATCTCGATACCGGCGCCGGCCTCGCCGGGCAGTCGGGTCAGCACCTGGGGCTGGCCATTGGCGAGTACCCTGCCCAATTTCAGATCGGGGGAGGAATACAGCCGCCACCGGTGGGTGAACCGACCGTCGATGTGATCCTTGATGGTGGCGCCGCTGCCGTCAAAGTCCAGCCACAGCTGCCGATTGAGGCTCAGTTGGTTGGCCGCGGGCGTGGCATCACCGCGGTATTGCTCGTCCAGTCGCAGTGTGGTGGAGGGTGAAAGCAGGTAGGTGGGCAGGCCGGCAAAATCGGGCGGCAGGTCAATCTGGGAAGGATCCACCGGGGGGGCGCCGCTGACTTTGACGCCGCGTAACAAGGGCGCGGCACGAAAGCTCCAGATTTCCTGCGCGGGCCAGTGCTGGTCGAGCTTGTTCATGGTAAAGCTCTGGCTCTGGTCCCGAAAACGCGCGCCGACCCTGATTTGCCATTGCCCGGCGCGGGCCTGAAGGCGCAGGCGACCATCGCTTTCCACACGCGCCGGCAGAGGGCTCTGGAATCCGGTGACTTCGGCGTTATCCGGCAGGAGTTGACCGAGCACGATTTCCCGTGGCTTGCCGGATACGGCCAGACGCACCTCGGTATCGAGTCGCAGAGGAATATCGTCACTCAGTAGACGGAAAACCTCGACCTTGAGTGAATCGCTGTTTTGTTCGCCACTTTCCTGCGGGCCGCGCTCGCGCAGCCATAGCCTGCCCTGTTGATCAACATGGACAGGGACGCTGGCGCCAGCGCGCTTTAACTGAATCAGTGCTGTCGTCGGGGCCACCGGCAGGAATTGGGGAATTTTCGACCAGGGGATCTCGCCACTGATGCGGTACTTGCCTCGCTCGAGCAGCAATGCCGGTTTGCCATCGTGGTCGAGCACGCGAGCGGGCTTGTCGTCCACCATGACGTCCTGGGGCCAGTGTTCGCGGTCGCCGGGCAGGGCAACCCAGCCGCGGCCCTCCGTGGACCAGGACTGGGTGAAACGACCACGCAGCGGATTGATGTCAAGGTCCAGTTCACCCGGCCACTGGCAATGATACCGCCGGGCTTCGGGCGCGATGCGCGGACAGTGATATTCCGGCTGATCTTTCAGCACCCAGGGCACCCAGTCGCGTAAGCCCGGTGGAATGACTTGAGTTTCACTGGCCCCTGCCCGCAGGGAACAAGCCGCGACGCCAACGATCAGCGTTTGTATCAGAACTCGGCACATGGTGGACATTGATGCGCTCCTTGGTTGCCCGCACCGACATTAACCCAGACCAGGTGACAACAAAATAGCGGCCTTGCGGACACGTGACGAGGATTTGATTTATGGTTAGGGGTAACGTGGCGAGAGGGTGTTCATGAACACAGCGGTTCAGGCAAGAGTAGAGGCGATCTACATTTGCGGGAAAGCGGGTGATTTGCCTCGTTCAGTTGCTTCAGCGGTCGCGCTGGCCGGACGGGGACTGGCCGGTGACCGCTACAGCCTGGGCCAGGGCACCTGGTCCCACTGGCCCGGCGATGGTCGACAACTGACGTTGATAGAGGCCGCGGTTGTCGCGCGAATCGAGCGTGACCTTGGCGTTTTGGCGCCTGGTCTGCGGCGCAATCTGGTGGTGTCCAATGTGGCATTGAATGAGCTGGTCGGCCGGGACTTCAGTGTTGGCGAAGTGCGTTTGCGCGGCGTGCGTCTGTGTGAGCCCTGCGCTTATCTGGAAAAACTCACGGCACCGGGGGTGGCGGCGGCCCTTGCCGGTCGAGGCGGATTGCGGGTGGATATCCTGGGGGGCGGCAGGCTCCGGCTGCGTGATCCGCTAGCGGTGGTGTGAATGCTATCGGCAGGCCAACCAGTGGCGCAAATGCCGTCCGGCCTGATCGACCAGTCGTTGCCGGGATTCCCTGGCCCCCCAGGCGCAGTGGGGGGTGATAATCAGATTGGGGATATCGGTCGCCAGCAGCGCATGATCGGCGGGGGGTGGTTCCTCACTGAGGACATCCAGCGCCGCCCCGGCAATTGCACCTGCTTTCAGGGCCCTGAGCAGTGCTGTCTCCTCGACGATACCTCCGCGCGCGCAATTGATAAGCAGGGCGTCGCGCTTCATCAGTCCCAGTTCCCGCTCGCCGATCAGATGGCGGGTATTGTCCGCCAGTGGGCAATGCACGCTCACCACATCGGCCCGGGAGAGAAACTCATCCAGCGGCACGCGCGTCTCGGCTGAGGTCCCGGATTTGTGGCCGGGCAATGCCGCGGCGATGACGGTCATGCCGAAAGCGCGGCCAATGCCGGCCACGGCCCTGCCCAGGGTGCCGTAGCCGATAATACCCAGTGTCAGTCCGGCCAGCTCCCGTGTCGGATAATCCAGCAGGCAGAACTCGGGACTGGCGGACCAGCGCCCATCCCGGGCCGCCCGGGTATAGTCGAGCAAGCGGGTGGTCAGGGCCAGAATCAGTGCAAAGGTATGCTGGGCCACCGACGGGGTGCCGTAGTTGGTGATGTTGGTGGTGACGATGCCGCGCCGGTGCGCCGCCTCCAGGTCCACGACATTGGTGCCGGTGGCCAGAATGCCGATATATTTGAGCTGCCCTGCCGTGCCGATGGTTGCCGCCCGTAGCGGAACCTTGTTGGTCAGGACGATGTCCCTGTTGGCGATGCGTTCCGGCACCTCGTCGGCCGCGGTGGCAGCGTAAACCCGCCAGTCAATGGCCTCGATATCGAGTATCGGACCCAGGTCGAGATCCTCGGGGTGGAGGGAGTCCCGGTCGAGAATGACACCCTGATAATGAGCCATATCTGGTCTTCCTGTTGGTCTTCCTGTTGGTCTTGCCCTGCGTGTGTAGCCGGCGTGTCAGCGGAGCAGTGAAATCCGCTACAATCGCCCCACACCGGTTTAGGGGCCTCGTACTTATGGATGATGTTTCGACCGCCAACAAAGCGCGCGTGGAAATACATTATTGTCCGGCCTG
>JBECKV010000057.1:0-4135 GCA_040235495.1 Porticoccaceae bacterium | reverse complement strand
GCCGCCATGGCCAACTGCACCTCGGAGCCGGTGGCGATCAGAATGAGTTCCGGTTCACCCGCGCAGTCGGCAAGCACATAGGCGCCGCGCTCGATAGCCGCTACCCGGGCCTTATCCCGCACCTGGTGGGGCAAGCCCTGGCGGGTGAAGATCAGTGCCGACGGCCCATTCCGGCGTTCGATCGCTGCTTTCCAGCACACGGCTGACTCGACGGTGTCGCAGGGCCGCCAGGTATGCAGGTTGGGGGTGCTGCGCAGGCTGGCCAGTTGTTCCACCGGCTGGTGAGTGGGGCCATCCTCCCCCAGGCCAATGGAATCATGGGTAAACACAAATATGCTTTGCAGCTTCATCAATGCGGCCATGCGCACGGCATTACGGCAGTACTCCATAAACACCAGGAAAGTGGCGCCGTAGTTGATAAAACCGCCGTGCAGGGCGATGCCGTTCATGATTGCCGCCATGCCAAATTCGCGTACACCGTAGTACAGGTAGTTGCCGCTGGCGTCCTCGGCGGTAATCCCCCTGCTACCCTGCCAAAAGGTGTTATTGGAGCCGGCCAGATCCGCCGATCCGCCCAGCAACTCCGGCAACAGCGGGCCATAGGCATCCAGGCAATCCTGCGAGGCCTTGCGGGTAGCGGGCGACTCGGCAGCAGCCTGACACTGGGCGACATAGGCTTGTGCCCGCCGGGGAAAGTCCGCTGGCAGCGCACCGCTCAGGCGCCGCTCAAGGTCCGCGGCCAATTCCGGAAAGGCCTGACGATAGCGCTGAAACTGATCCCGCCACATTTTTTCCGCAGCCTCGCCCCTGGCCCTGGCACTCCAGCCCTGGACGATGGCCTGGGGTATTTCAAATGGTCCGAAAGGCCAGTCGAGCCGCTCACGCGTGGCCTTTACTTCGTCCTCGCCGAGCGGTGAGCCATGACAGCTTTCGCTACCCTGCTTACCCGGCGACCCGAAGCCGATAATGGTCTTACAACAGATCAGTGTCGGCTTATCCGCCACCCCTACGGCCGCATCGATGGCCTGCTTAATGGCTTCGGGGTCGTGGCCATCCACATTCGGGATTACCTGCCATCCGTACGCGGCAAAACGGGCCGGCGTATCATCGGTGAACCAGCCCTCCACTTCACCGTCGATTGAAATACCATTATCGTCGTAGAACACGGTCAGCTTGCCCAACCCATGGGTGCCCGCCAGGGAACATACCTCGTGGGAAATTCCCTCCATGAGACAACCGTCGCCGACAAATACCCAGGTGCGATGGTCAACGATGTCATGACCGGGCCGGTTGAACTGGGCGGCCAGGATTTTCTCCGCCAGCGCCATGCCCACGGCATTGGCCAGGCCCTGACCCAGGGGACCCGTGGTGGTTTCCACCCCTGGGGCTTCACGATATTCGGGATGACCGGCGGTTTTGGCGTGCAGCTGACGGAAGTTTTTCAGCTCGTCGAGCGACAGATCGTAGCCACTCAAATGCAACAGGGAGTAAAGTAACATCGAACCGTGGCCATTGGAGAGGACAAAACGATCCCGATTGGCCCACCCGGGGTTGCCCGGGTTATGGCGCAGATAATCATTCCACAGGACTTCAGCGATATCGGCCATGCCCATCGGTGCTCCGGGATGACCGCTCCTGGCTTTTTGGACCGCATCCATACTGAGCGCACGAATGGCATTGGCGAGCTGGCGACGGGAAGGCATGTACTCTCCTGGGAAGGGGCGCAAGAAAAAAGACGCGTATTCTCCCCTACGGGCAGAGGTCAGTAAAGTCATGGCTGCATGCGTGCACGGCTTGCAAGCAGACCGATCACGCATCCTGCCCGTACATCAAAAATATTTGATGTTTTATCCAGACTGGCTTAAGCTCGTGCCCCATGACGAAAGCTGACTCAAACCACGGGCCCGAAACCGGCATTGGCGAGGCCACTGCGGTCCTGAAAGCCGCGGGAGACGAATTGCGCGGCCAGATTCTGCGGATTCTTCAGCATGATGCTTTCGGGGTCCTGGAACTGTGTCGGATATTCGGGTTGCGTCAACCGGCCATGAGCCATCACCTGAAGATTCTCTCACAGGTCGGGCTGGTTACATCCCGTCGCGAGGGCACCTGCATCTTCTATCGCCGCGCCTACGCCAGGGACGATGGTCTGGACACTCTGAGACAACAGATATTCAGCCATCTGGATTCCTGCCCCATTCCCGCTAACACCGCCCTCGGCATGGCGACAGTGCACAAGGAACGGGCGGCAAACAGCCAGACGTTTTTTCGCGACAACGTCGACCGCTTTCGCGAGCAACAGGATCTGATTGCCAGCTATCGCCAGTATGGCGATACCGTCGTCACCCTGATCGACACCCTAAACCTGCCCGCCTCGAGTACGGCGCTGGAAGTCGGCCCCGGCGAAGGTGAATTGCTGCCGGAGCTGGTCGCCCGTTTCAAGCGGGTCACCGCCCTGGATAATTCCGTGGAAATGCTGGCCCGGGCCAAAGCCGCCAGTGAAGCCAGATCGATCGACGGGATCGAATTTCTGCTCGACGATATTTGTAATCCGGAGACAAAAGTGCGGGCCGATCTCATCACCATGAATATGGTATTGCACCACCTGGCCCGCCCCGCCGACACCCTCAAGGTGCTCCACGGCCTCCTTGGCGAGGGCGGGGCACTGATTATCACCGACCTGTGCCAGCACGATCAGGACTGGGCCCATGACGCCTGCGGTGACCTGTGGCTGGGTTTCTGTCCCGAGGAGCTGGAGCGCTGGGCCAGCGCGGCGGGGTTCAACGCGGGCAGCAGCCAGTTTCTGGCCCAACGAAACGGTTTCCGCATCCAGGTGCGAGTGTTCATGCGCGCGGCTTAGCCGATCGCGACGCAGCGACCTGATAACGCGACTAAATATCGCCTACCTTATCGGTTATTTATTATTTGATCGTTAAAGAAAGGAGCAGGAGCCCCTACGCATGAGCCAATACAGCATTTTTACTTCCGAGTCGGTTTCCGAAGGGCATCCCGACAAAATGGCTGACCAGATCTCCGATGCCATCGTTGACGCCATGATCACCGATGACCCCGAATCCAGGGTGGCCGTCGAGACCCTGGTCAAAACAGGCGTTGCCATCGTTGCCGGGGAGGTGCGCACGGACACCTATGTCGATCTCGAGGACATTGTCCGCAAAGTCATTTTGGATATTGGCTACAACAGCTCCGACGTCGGCTTCGATGGCGCTTCCTGCGCGGTCATCAACGCCATTGGCAAGCAGTCCCAGGACATAGCCAGGGGCGTCGACGCGGCGGAAAACAAGGAACAGGGCGCGGGCGATCAGGGCTTGATGTTCGGCTACGCCACCAACGAGACCGAGGTGCTGATGCCGGCGCCGATCTACTACTCTCACCGCCTGGTCGAGCGCCAGGCCCATCTGCGCAAGCATCGGGTTCTGCCCTGGCTGCGCCCCGACGCCAAGAGCCAGGTGACACTGCGCTACGAAGGGGGAGTGCCCGTCGCCGTCGATGCCGTGGTCCTATCCACCCAGCACGACCCCGAAATCAGACTCAGCGACCTCCAGGAAGCCGTGATGGAGGAGATCATCAAGCCGGTACTGCCCGAACAATGGCTGCACAAGAACACCCGCTATCACATCAATCCCACCGGCCTGTTTGTCATTGGTGGGCCGATGGGTGATTGCGGCCTGACCGGACGCAAGATCATCGTCGACACCTACGGCGGCATGGCCCATCACGGTGGCGGCGCGTTTTCGGGCAAGGACCCGTCGAAAGTGGATCGCTCCGCCGCCTACGCGGGCCGCTACGTGGCCAAGAACATAGTCGCCGCCGGTCTCGCCGAGCGCTGCGAGATTCAGGTGTCCTACGCCATCGGCGTGGCCAGACCGACATCGGTCAGCATCAACACCTACGGTACCGGGAAGTGCCCGGACGAGCAGATCGTCAAGCTGATCGGCGAGCATTTCGATCTGCGCCCGGCCGGGCTGATCGCCATGCTCGATCTGAAACGGCCCATCTACAGGGATACCGCCGCTTACGGGCACTTCGGTCGCGAGGAACCCCATTTCACCTGGGAAAGGACCGACAAGGCCAACGCTCTCAGAGCTTGCCTCTGAGGCGGCTCGGCGCGGCCACCGCG
>JBECKV010000181.1:0-12764 GCA_040235495.1 Porticoccaceae bacterium | reverse complement strand
ACGCACTGCCTATCCAGTGCACCCACTGCACATCTACCTGCGTTCGAGTGAGGTAGGTAAAGCCCACCTTGGCAACAATGGTGCGAGTATTTTCAACCAGGGCCCCAGCCTGAAACGGCGTGTAACCCTCGACGGCATGGGAGAAAATCAGCGTGGGCAAGACGTTCACGTTGGCGAAAACATCGTTGTATTCGAGACCGGCAACAAAGTTATAGCCCCAGGAGAATTCGGTGAGCGGCCGATCCAGCGCATCCACGCCGTAGAAATTGCCGACATCGACCCGGTTATTAGGCCTGTTCTTTTTACTCTGCAGCCTGTCGGTCGGATCGCCTTTGTCAAGGTCGGTAATCCAGACAGCGGACCAGTCGAATACCAGACTCAGCTTGTCGGCGTTAAGCAGCGTTGTGCCCGTCGAACGGGTAAAATTACCCAGGAATGTGTACATATCACTGTTGCCGATATCACAGCCGGGGGTTACGCCCTTGGTGCCATTACCACCGGCGCCGGGAATACCAAAAAACGACCCGATGCCAAATGAGTTCTGGCACTGCCTGGTATCGTAAAAATCGGTTTTTAAGTTCAGTTCCAGCCCGAAAGACGCATCGAGAATGGTCTCACCGCTGAGCGAGATGGCGTAGGTGTCCTGGTCCTCCCCATACTCCCATTGATAGCCCGCCAGGGTATTAAACCCAGGTCTCGCGGGGTCGGGCCTCGGCACGTAATCGGGATTGCGGCTAATAAACGGTGAAAAGGCATGGGAGCGGGTGTAGTAAATGCCCAGCTCGGCGGCATTGAAACGCTCAAGAATAAAATGTAAGCCGACGCCCCACTGCCCGCCACTGGGCTCTTCGCGACCGGAAAACTCGATTCCGGGAACAAAAAGATCGGGGTTATAACCGGTGCCTATAAAATCAAAAGGACTGAAAAGCGTGCCCACCTGCAAAAAAACCGAATTCCGCCAGTTCCAGGTGTAATAGCCCTCCAGTTCGACGTTGTCGGTGAGGCCAAAATTAAAGTAGACCGACTCCTGCGGCAGCAGGGTTTCCTTCACTTCGGTTCCCGGCGTGGTCCGCTTTCCCAGGTCCGTCGGGTTCTGCATCTGGCTAATGCCACCGCCACTGATGTTGCTTTCACCCCAACTGATGACCTGCTTGCCAACGCGAACATTGAGCGGGCGGTCGCCGATATACCAACCGCCATAGACAAAGAGATCGAGAATCGAGAAATTTCTGCCCGCCTCCTTTTGCGCATCTGTCGCGATCCCATCGGGGTTTGGGAATCCCAGCCCAAGCGCCGCGGTAGGCCGACGGCAATTGCTGCAATCCGACTTCATAATGGTGTAGTCGTAGATATAGGACAGGCGGGTAAAAACGCCGTAATTGCCCTTGCTCAGCCCGATATCCATGAGCGCGGACACCGGCGAGCTGTATACATCGCCGGCACTCTCGAAAACAGTGAACTTGCCGGTTGGCTGCGTGCCTGGCTGTTTAGGGCTCTCGGTGCGCATGGCAGCGCTGGCGGTAAGCGTGGTATCGATATAAAAGACAATATCCGGATCGTCGAACTGAAAGCGATAAGCGTTTGCCGGGCTCGAGGCGATAGAGGCAATAATCGCTAATATGGCTAAAGCAAAAGCCACGGTTACGGTTCGCGGCCAGCCCGGCCGGACATCATGACCTATAGTATCCAAGGCAGTATCCCCCCTTTTGTTTGCTCTTTAAATGGTTATAAATGGTTGACAGTATTGTTAGTAATTATCTTGAAATATTTGATAATAGTGGCTGTGTGCTTATATATAACTAGACATTTACCTCATTTATCAACGTTATCCCCATGATCAACGTTCGAGACAAATTATGTCAAGCGGTTTTCGAATTAAAACTTGTTCCTAGAGGCTTTTTTGTAAATGATTTTACCGCAAGGAGTTTTCCTGACTTGCTATTATTATTGTCCGTTGAGGATATGGCACTCAAATAATATGCCTGTATTTAATGACGATCATGATCGCAAGGATTAATATTTTTAAATTATTTTAGCAATAACTAAAATATATATTATGTTGAGAATTTTATTTATGGTTGATTTATTTAGATATTTAGGGAAATCAAAACAGGTAATCTGATAAATATTTCACTAATAGGCTGGGCTGCCACGTTTCGATCCCGCGTTGACGTCGGCTAACCCCGACCATAACCCCCACCACCTGGTGTTTCGATGGTGAGCAAGTCTCCGCGATTGACCAGCACTTCGCTGACACCGCCAAGTTGCCGCCTCCTACCGTCAACCGTGTCAATATAATTGACCCCGGTTTTTCCAGGCTGACCGCCGGCGATACCGTGGGGCGGCACCAAGCGATGTCCACTCACGATTGCCACGGTCATGGGTTCGAGAAAGCGGATGCCACGGACGACGCCGTCACCACCGGGAAAAGTGCCAGCACCACCGCTACCGACACGCTGCTTAAACTCCTCCAGGCGCACCGGATAACGCTGCTCGAGAATCTCCGGATCGGTCATTCGCGAATTGGTCATATGCACCTGCACGGTACTGGCGCCAGCAAAACCCTTACCGGCCCCGGCGCCACCGCAGATGGTTTCGTAGTATTGAAATCGGTCATTGCCAAACGTCAGGTTATTCATGGTGCCCTGGGAGCCCGCCAGTATGCCAAGCGCGGCAAATAGTCCGTCCGCCACATACTGGGAAGTCTCGACATTGCCTGCCACGACCGCCGCCGGTGGCTCCGGGCTGAGCAGGCTCGCCCCCGGAATCAGGATGTCCACCGAGCGCAGGCAGCCGGCATTGAGGGGAATATCATCGGCTACCAGGGTTCTCAGGACATACAACACGGCCGCCCGGCACACGGCCGCGGGGGCATTGAAATTGTTTGCCTGCTGCGCCGAGGTGCCATGAAAATCGACGCTCAGGCGTTCTCGCGCTTGGTCGACACGGACAGCAACGCGGATCCGGACACCGTTATCCATCAGGCTTTCACACTCACCATCCTTTAATTGCCTGATCACGCGGCGCACCGCCTCGTCGGCATTATCCTGCACGTAAGCCATATAGGCATTGACGACCGGCAGGCCATAATCGTCCACCAGCTTGCGCAGACCACTGACGCCGGCAACATTGGCGCCAATCTGGGCCTGCAGGTCGGCCAGATTCTGTTCGATATTACGCGCCGGCCAGGGGCCATCCCGCAAGTGCTCCGCCAGAGCCTCACTCCGAAAAAGCCCGTCTTCGATCAGGGCAAAGCCCTCAAACAATACGCCCTCTTCCTCGATGCTCGTGCTGCCCGGCGGAATCGAGCCCGGCGTCACTCCGCCCACATCCGCATGATGGGCCCGGGTGGCAACAAAAAATGCCGGCGTCTGGCCCGACTCGACGCCGGTTTCGACGCTCGTTTCGACAAATACCGGGGTTACCACAGTGAGGTCGGGTAGATGAGTGCCGCCGGCATAGGGTGAATTGACCAGAATGGCGTCGCCCTGTCTGAATCGACCGGATCTCTCGGCAATGACATGTTCGACCGTCTCACCCATGGAACCCAGATGCACTGGCACGTGTGGCGCATTGGCGACCAACTTGCCACGCGCGTCAAACAGGGCGCATGAAAAATCAAATCTCTCCTTGATATTGACCGAATGGGCGGTGTTGGCGAGCACCGCCCCCATCTGTTCGGCGATGGACATAAAGCGGTAATTGAATACTTCCAGTTCTACCGGGTTGCGTCGTATGGACAGGTCTGGAACTGAATTCCGCTCAGGGTCATCGTTCGCGATTAGCCTGGCCTGGGCCGGCAATTCGCCAGCCACATCAATCGCACGTGTGAGCCGCAGGCAGCCGCTTTCCAGCACTCGCGCCCGCCAGCCCGGCTCAACTACCGTGGTGGCCGATTCATCGACAACCATCGCCGGCCCAATTATTTCCTGTGGAGGGCTTAAGCACTTACGCTGATAGAGCGGCGCCGACCACCACCTTCCACCCGAATACAGCGGCGTGGTCCGGCACGGATCGCCAGGCTCGGGCGCAGCGTCGCTGGCCGCCGGGCTCAGGACACCGGCGATCTCCCCGGCCCTCACGTCGGCCCCCGCCCGTGCCTCCACGGAGACACTATCAACCACCAGTGGCCGCCCCGCGTGTAGAAAGGCAAACTGCTCTCTATGTGCTTGCTCAAACACCTGGCGCATCTCCTCGGCCTGGGCAAGCGGTACACCCAAGGCAGTATTTGAGCCCTGGTAGCGCAGGAATACCTGGGCGTTCCAGAGGATATCGCCATGGTCACGAGCGGCGCCGAGTTGGGTACGGGCCCGCAACCGCAACTCGCGCACCACCGTGGCGAGATCATCCGCCAGGGCTGGACTGAACAGGTCCCACTCCAGGCTGCGCTCAACCTGGGTCGACACGTCCGCCACCCCCATGCCCAGAGCCGAGAGCACACCGGCCAGCGGGTGAATCAATATCGTAGCCACGCCGAGTCGTTCGGCGACCCGGCAGGCGTGTTGGCCAGCCGCGCCACCGAAACTCGTCAACACATAGTCGCCGACATCGTGGCCCCGTTCCGTGGACACTTTTTTAATGGCTGTCGCCATGCCTTCAACGGCGACTTCGATAAAGCCTTCCGCCAGGGTTTCCAGCGCCAGACTTTCTCCGGCCACCGAGCGAACCTCGGCGGCGATATCAGAGAGTTTCCGTCTGGCGAGATCAGTATCGAGGGCTTCGCTGCCGCTGGCGCCAAATACCCGAGGGAAATAGTCCAGCGACAGCTTGCCAAGCACCAGGTTGCAGTCAGTTACGGTTAGTGGTCCACCCCGGCCATAGCACGCGGGACCGGGCATGGCGCCTGCCGATTCCGGCCCTACCCGCAAGCGACCACCAGCGAATCGGCAGATGGAGCCGCCGCCGGCGGCGACGGTGTGAATATCGAGCATCGGCACACGCAATCTGACCCCGGCGAGTACGGTGTCATATACCCGCTCGTAGTCCTCGCCGCCAAAATGCCAGACGTCCGTGGAGGTGCCCCCCATGTCAAAACCGAGAATTCGCTCGACGCCTTCCGCCCTCGCGGACTTTACGCCCCCGACCACGCCACCGGCGGGACCGGACAATAAACTGTTGCAGCCCTGAAACCTGTCCGCTTCGATCAAGCCGCCATTTGACTGCATAAACAGGAGACGGGTGTGGGGTAAGGCCGCTTGCAGTCGTTGGGTATAGCGGTCGAGAACAGGGGATACGTAAGCATCGACCACCGTGGTATCGCCGCGTCCGACAAACTTGATCAAGGCACTGGTTTCGTGGCTGAGCGTGACCTGGTTAAAACCAGCCTCACGGGCGACGTCACCCATGGCCCGCTCATGGGCGGGATTGCGATAGGCGTGCATGAATACTACCGCCACGGCCTCCAGGCCAGCGGCCCGGGCCCGCGCCAGAACCTGGGAGTAATCCGCTGCCTGAAGCGGCGTAATCACCGAGCCGTCGGCGGCCAGGCGCTCGTCAACCTCCAGTACTTGTTGGTAAAGAGGCTCTGGCAATTGGATATCGAGGGCAAAAATATCCGGGCGGTTCTGATAGCCGATTTTCAAAACATCGGCATAGCCTCGAGTGGTAACGAGAAGGGTTCGCGCGCCCTTGCGTTCCAGCAGGGCATTGGTGGCGACCGTCGTACCCATGCGCACGCAGTCGATCAGGTGTGACGGCAGCGGTGCTCCCGCCGGCACGGCCATCAGCGTACCGATGCCATGCAATACCGCGTCGTCGTAATGTTCGGGATTATCCGATAGAAGCTTGGCGGTTTTCAGCAGGCCTTCGGGGGTCCGGGCGATCAGGTCGGTAAATGTACCACCCCGATCGACCCAGAATTGCCATTTGGACACGGGCCAAAACCAGCCCCGCGCCTAGTGCTAGCGCAGGCTGCTGTTAATGGCGTTCAACGCCCTGGCGCCGGGGCACAGGTCATCCTCGTCGAGATCCCGGAGGGGCTGCTTCACGGTCTGTTGTATCTTGTGGAAGTCTTTGCTGTCGGGATCGACATAAAGCAGTCCGGTCAGAATTCGACCCCTCTCGTTATGCTCCTGAATCGCCCGCATAGCGCTGCCGCGGTCGGTGCAATCCAGCTTGTCATCCTTGTACAAATGGATTACCGAGCCATAGTGCAGGGTAATTTCCTTGGTGTACCCGGGTTCGTAATTGGCGGTAATCTCCGAGCGTATGGGCACAAAATCCATTTTGCCGGTGGCCTCGATATGGTCGCGCACAAATTCAAAACCCTTACTCGATTCCGGCGTGTTGTTGAACGTCACGCAAGGGGATATGACATCAATAAAAGCAAAGCCGTTATGCGTAATTCCGGCCTTGATCAACGGAATCAACTGCTCCTTGTCTCCGGAAAAACTGCGGGCGACAAAGGTCGCGCCCAGTTGCAAAGCCATGGCACAAAGGTCAATGGCTTCGAAGGGGTTAGGATCCCCTTTTTTGCTTTTCGAACCGACGTCGGTGGTCGCCGAATCCTGGCCCTTGGTCAAGCCGTAACAGCCATTATTTTCGACGATATAAACCATGTTCAGGTTGCGCCTGGCAACGTGGCCGAACTGCCCGAGGCCGATTGAGGCGCTATCGCCGTCGCCGGAAATACCGATATAAGCCATCTCACCGTTGGCCATATTGGCGCCGGTGGCCACCGACGGCATCCGTCCATGCACGGAGTTAAAGCCGTGCGATTTACCCAGGAAATAGGTCGGCGTTTTCGATGAACAACCGATGCCCGAGATCTTCGCCACCCGATGGGGCCAGACGCCCAGTTCAAAGCAGGCGTCGACGATAGCGGAACTGACGGAGTCATGCCCGCAACCGGCGCACAGGGTCGACAGCGCGCCCTCGTAATCCCGCCGGGTAAAACCTTGAGCGTTTGTTTTCGATTCAGGATGCCTGAATGCAGGGCGGATGTAACTCATGCTTTTTCTCCTGCTTTCCTTTTGCGAAGCGGGGTAACGTTACTGCTGCCAAAAAGTTTGGCGATATGGCTGGCTGCGCCGAGCGCGGTCATCGGCATGCCGTCGTAGTGGGTATAGGAAAGTAACTTCCTGGGATCGATCTCGCACTCGACGATCAACAGCTTGCGCATCTGTCCGTCACGATTTTGTTCAATGACGACGATACGATCGTGCTGGTCAATAAAATCAACCACCTCCTGGGCAAAGGGGAATGCCCGCAGGCGCATGGCGTTCAAATGCAAACCGTCGGCTGCCAGTATATCCAGCGCCTCCAGGCTGGCGCTCGTACTGCTGCCGAAAAAAATAACAGCGTCACGGGTGGCTTTGCGGGCCAGACTGATCTCCGGTTTCGGCATAAAGGCTTTCGCACGCTCGAATTTTTTCGCGAGCCGCTCCATGTTACGTACGTAAGCTTCTCCAAACTCGGTATAAATTGCGTATTCATTGCGGGACGTGCCGCGGGTGAAAAAGGCGCCCTTGTCCGGATGGGTGCCCGGCAGGGTTCGATAACAAATACCGTCACCATCCACATCCAGGTAGCGGCCATAGCGTTCGGTCATATTTTCAAGATCTTCCTTGGACAGGACCTTGCCACGATCGTATTTGCGATCGTCATCCCAGACCAGCGGATCACACATGTTGTCGTTCATGCCCAGATCGAGGTCGCTCAAGACGATCACGGGAGTCTGCAAGCGATCCGCCAGATCAAAACTGTCCGCGGCCATCTCGAAACATTCCTTGGGATCGGATGGAATCAACAGAACGTGTTTGGTATCACCGTGGGAGGCGTAGGCCGCCGCCAGAATATCTGACTGCTGGGTACGGGTTGGCATACCCGTGGAAGGCCCCGCCCGCTGGATATCGAAAAGCACCGCCGGCACCTCGGCGAAATAGGCCAGGCCCAGAAACTCCGCCATCAACGACAGTCCCGGACCGGAACTCGCGGTAAACGACCGGGCGCCGTTCCAGCCGGCACCGATGACTATGCCGATGGCGGCCAACTCGTCCTCGGCCTGGGCAACGCAATAGCGGCGATCACCGCTGCCAGGGTCGATACGTAGCCGCTTGGCGTATTTTTCAAAGCTTTCGACCACTGAAGTGGAAGGCGTCAGCGGATACCAGGCAACCACCGTGGCGCCACCGTAAACGGCACCCAGGGCCAGGGCATCGTTGCCTTCCATGATAATTTTGTTACCTATGGCATCGCGCCGCTCCAGACGGATGCCGATCGGGCAGCTGAAGTTTTTCTGGGCGTACTGATACCCGAGTTCCAGAGCGTGGATATTTGACGCCACCAGCTTGTCCTTGCCCTTGAATTGCTCGTCGACCAGTTCCTTGAGTACGGAAAATTCAATATTGATCAGGGCCGACAGGGCGCCCACGTAAATAACATTCTTGAACAGTTGCCGCTGCCGGGAATCGGTGTATTCCTGTCGGCAGATCTCGGTCAGGGGCAAGCCGATCAGGTGGACGTCGCTCCTATGTAAACGCAGGTCGAGCGGTTTGGTGTTGTCATAGATGAAATAACCGCCGGGATTCAAATCGCCGATGTCCTGGGCCATACTCTGGGGATTGACCGAAACCGCGATATCCACTCCGCCGCGACGACCCAGATACCCTTTTTCGCTGACCCGGACTTCGTACCAGGTCGGGAGGCCCTGAATATTCGAGGGAAAGATATTTTTCGGGCTGACCGGTATGCCCATACGGAAAATGGACTTGGCGAACATCGCATTGGCACTGGCCGAACCCGTGCCATTGACGTTGGCAAAGCGGATGACAAATTCGTTGACAGACTCTATTCGCTTCATAACTGGCGCCTTATTCCGGAAGTCCGGGAATCGATGAGGCTTTACTCACCTGATAAAGAAATTTCTGCATATCCCAGGCCGAGGTCGGGCAGCGTTCGGCGCACAGCCCGCAATGCAGGCAGACATTCTCGTCTTTTGCCATGATTCGCCCGGTAGGTAATTTTTTCGACACATAGAGGTCCTGCTCGGCATTTTTGGCAGGTATTCTCAAGCGCTCGCGCAGCTCCGGTTCAGCGCCATTGTCAACGAAGTTTATACATTCCGTGGGGCAGATATCGACACAGGCATCACATTCAATGCACAGGTCCTCGGCAAATACCGTCTGCACATCGCAGTTCAGGCAGCGTTGGGCTTCCTCATACCCGGTGTCGGTGGAAAAGCCCAGTTCGACCTCCAGCTTACGGTCCTTCAGTGTCGAACCCTTGTCGGCATGGGGCACCAGGTAGCGCCGATCTTCGCATACGGCGTTATCATAGCTCCACTCGTGGATACCCATTTTCTGGCTGATCAGATTGACATTGGGCGCCGGGCGACGGCTCAGGTTCTCGGCGCGGCAAAACAGGTCGATGGAAATCGCCGCCTGATGGGCCTGGGCCACGGCAGTAATAATATTTTCCGGCCCAAACGCGGCGTCACCGCCAAAAAACACTTTGGGGTTGGTGGATTGGAACGTCGTCGCGTCCAGGCGCGGCAAATCCCACTTATCGAACTCGATATCGATATCCCGCTCGATCCAGGGAAAGGCGTTTTCCTGACCGATTGCCACCAGTACTTCATCGCAGGGATAGAAGGCGGGCTCCTCGCCAGTGGATATCAGTCTGCGTTTGCCCTTGTCGTCGTATTCGGCCTTGACCCGGTCAAAGCGCATGCCCACCAGCTTGCCGTCCTCGACGACAAACTCCAGCGGTACGTGGTTGTCGATGATGGGAATGTCTTCCGCCATCGCATCGTCCTTTTCCCAGGGCGAGGCTTTCATATCGGCAAAGGGGCTGCGGACGATGACTTTGACATCGGCGCCACCAATGCGCCGGGCGGTTCGACAGCAGTCCATGGCCGTGTTACCGCCGCCCAGCACGATAACCGTCTTGCCCACTTTGCCCCGATGTTCAAAGGCGACGCTGGCCAGCCAGTCGATACCGATGTGGATGAACTCCGCGCCTTCATTGCGACCGGGGAGATCGGGCAGATCCCGACCACGTGGCGCGCCGGAACCCACGAATATTGCATGGTAATCGAGATCGAGCAGGCTCTTGAGGCTGTCCACCCGATGGTTGTAGTGAGTGAAGACATTGGCGTTATCGGTGATGTACTCAACCTCTTCCTCCAACACCCGTTCAGGCAGGCGGAAGGAAGGTATCTGGCTGCGCATGAAACCGCCGCCGCGAGCATTTTCATCGTAGATATGCAACTGGTAACCCAGTGGCGCCAGATCCCTGGCGACGGTCAAGGAGGCCGGCCCCGCTCCGATGAGGGCGATTTTTTTACCATTTGATGGACCCGCACCGGGCAGTAACCCGGTGATATCCGATTTGTTGTCCGCGGCTACCCGTTTCAGGCGGCAAATGGCGACGGGCTCCTCCTCGACCCGGCCGCGGCGGCAGGCCGGCTCGCAGGGCCTGTCACAGGTACGGCCAAGTATGCCGGGGAACACATTCGACTCCCAATTGACCATGTAGGCATCGGTGTAGCGTTGCGCCGCAATCAGCCTGATGTACTCAGGCACGGGCGTGTGCGCCGGACAGGCGTACTGGCAGTCCACCACTTTATGGAAGTATTCAGGATCTTTGATATTTGTAGGCTTCAACCTCGAACCTCCGGAGGTCAGGGTAATTTTACTGGGTGTCCGATGGCGACCATCCACAGGGTTTCGCGTGTCACGCGGATACGGGTGAACCGGTGGGTCGCAACGTCAGCGCGGCAATGCCGCGCGGCTCTTTGTTTGGTCCTCTATGGTCAACCGCCGGGGGTCAAGCGCTGGGGATGGGACCTGGAGTCGAGGCTTCCCCCACGCAGCGACAACACCAACCAGCAGTGATAATGGTTCTCATTGTACCACCGGGTAGCCTAAACCATGCAATACATGGGCGATCTCATCCAGAACCGCGGGATCATCGATGGTGGCAGGCATTTTCCACGTCTCCCCGTCCGCGATGCTGCGCATGGTGGCGCGCAATATCTTGCCGGAGCGGGTTTTGGGCAACCTTGGCACGGCATCACAGAGCCTAAAGGCAGCCACCGGCCCAATTTTTTCCCGCACCAGCTGAATCGCTTCCAGGCAGATGTCCCTGGTCGGCCTGGTAACGCCGTCACTGAGCACCAGGAGACCCAGCGGCAGCTGTCCCTTCATGGCGTCAGCCACCCCGATAACGGCACACTCGGCGACATCCGGATGCGATGCCAGCACTTCTTCCATGGCGCCCGTGGAGAGTCGATGACCGGCGACATTTATGACATCGTCGGTGCGGGCCATGACATAAACATAACCATTCTCATCGATATAACCCGCATCGCCGGTCTCATAATAACCGGGGAAATTTTTAAAATAAGACGAGATAAAACGCTCGTCGTTACCCCACAGGGTCGTAAACGAACCGGGCGGCAGGGGCTGTTTAATGGCCAAGACACCAATCTCCCCTGGCGCAACTTCCTTTCCGCCCTCGTTCAACACGCGGATATCGAAGCCCGGGACCGGCTTGGTGGGCGACCCGGGCACCACCGGCAGTAACTCCAGGCCCAGGCAGTTGGCGCAAGCCGGCCAACCCAGTTCGGTCTGCCACCAGTGGTCTATGACCGGCACCTTCAGCTTATCCATGGCCCAGGCCAGGGTGTCGGGATCACAGCGCTCGCCGGCTAGAAACAGGGTTTCAAAACCGGAAAGATCGTACTTGCCGACATGTTCACCGGTGGGGTCTTCTTTCTTGATGGCCCGAAACGCGGTGGGAGCGGTAAAAAACACCTTCACACCATACTCGGCGATGATGCGCCAATAGGTGCCGGGATCGGGGGTACCGACGGGCTTGCCCTCGAACATAATGGAGGTGCTGCCGTTAAACAGCGGCCCGTAGACTATATAAGAGTGTCCGACCACCCAGCCGACGTCGGAAGCGGCCCAGAATACATCCCCGGACCCGACGTTATAGACATTTTGCATGCTCCAGCGCAGCGAGACGATACTACCGCCGATATCCCTGACCACGCCCTTGGGCTGACCGGTCGTACCGGATGTATAAAGCACGTAAAGCGGGTCGGTGGACGCCAGCTCAACACAGGGTACCGGTTCGGCCTTTTCCACGGCCCGCCAGTCGAGGTCACGACCCGGCAACAACTGCGCGGATGCCTGTTGCCGCTGCAGGATGATGCACTTCTCCGGCTTGTGACGAGCCAGTTCAATGGCCTTGTCCAGCAAGGGTTTGTATTCCACCAGACGACCCGGCTCAATGCCACAGGACGCCGATAGCACCAGTTTTGCCCCCACATCGTCTATGCGAACCGCCAACTCGTTGGCGGCAAAGCCGCCAAAAACCACCGAATGCACGGCGCCGATGCGAGCGCAGGCCAACATGGCGATGGCAGCCTCCGGCACCATGGGCATGTAGATAATGACCCGATCGCCGGCGCCAATGCCGAGCCCGGCCAGGGCGCCGGCAAATTCGGCAACGCGATTCAGTAATTGTCGGTAGGTGTAGGTGGCTTTGGCGCCCGTGACGGGACTGTCATAGATCAGCGCGGTCTGATCGCCCCGCCCATTTTCCACATGGCGATCCAGGGCGTTGAAACATGCATTGGTGGTGCCGTCGGGAAACCATTTGAGAAAGGGTTGTTCGCTGTCGTCGAGGATGGTTCGCGGCGGCCGGTACCAGTGCACATCCCGAGCGGCTTGGCCCCAAAACCCGCGGGGATCCTCACGCGCCGCCTCGTAGCAGCGCTCGTACTCACCGGCCATGTCAAACCTCTCGATAGTAGG
>JBECKV010000151.1:0-11438 GCA_040235495.1 Porticoccaceae bacterium | reverse complement strand
TATTGGGGAGCGGCAGTTGCGCACTGTGTTCATTAAAGAGCCGGCCTTCGGCGCAGGCTATCAGATCATCGTAGTCAAAATTATGTCGCTGGTGGGCGCTCGAATCGCTCAAAATAACCTCGGGGGTAATTCGGTGATGGCCCAACGTAGGGCCAAAAAAACCTGAGCATTTTAGCTGATAGGCCTGTGAAGTCCAAACACCGCGGCTCGCTTTACGAAATGTAATAAAACGGCAGGCTTTACCATTCCTGGCTCCGATGCCTGGCTCAGTGAGCATTTGGCCTTGGTTACCCAAATGATAGGTTAATGATGGGTTAAAGTAGCGGTCCCGGCCAGTGTTAACAGACTCTGGCTGTTATCTCGGCGCGGCGCTTGCTCGCTTCACTGTTGGCACAGGTTCAGATATATGGAGAAAGCCTGAATGGTCAAGAAATGTTTGTTTCCCGTGGCCGGTTATGGCACCCGGTTTCTGCCGGCCACCAAGTCGATGCCCAAGGAGATGTTGCCGGTGGTCAACAAACCGCTGGTGCAATATGGCGTTGAAGAGGCCCTCGATGCCGGGCTTAACGAGATCTGTCTGGTGACAGGGCGTGGCAAGCGCGCGATCCATGACTTTTTTGATATCAGCTTCGAACTTGAACATCAGATAGCGGGTACCGATAAGGAAAAATACCTCGGCAGTATCCGCAAGGTCATCGCCGAGGCCCGCTTCGCCACCACGCGCCAGTCGGAAATGAAGGGCCTGGGCCACGCTGTGCTCACCGGAGAACTGCTGGTGGGCAATGAGCCCTTTGGCGTGGTGCTGGCCGATGACCTGTGTATTACCGAGGAAAAGGGGGTAATGGCACAACTGGTGGACATCTATCTCAAGCACCGTTGCCCGGTGGTCGCCATTCAGGAGGTGCCCGAGGCGGATGTCTCCAAGTTTGGGGTGATTTCCGCGGTCGAGGTCGAGCCCGGGCTTTATACCGTTACCGATATGGTGGAAAAGCCGGAGCCTCGGGATGCGCCCAGTAACCTGGCGGTGATCGGCCGTTACGTTCTGACGCCCTATATCTTTGAAATCCTGCGCCACACGCCGCCGGGCAAGAATAACGAACTGCAACTTACCGACGCCCTGTGCACCATGGCCAAAACCAGTAAGGTACTGGCCTGTAAATTCAAGGGACGCCGTTTTGACTGCGGCAGTGTCGATGGTTATGTCGAAGCCACTAACTACGTTTATGAAAATATTTACCTGCGGGATCGAGCCCATTGAAATCGGAGTGCCGAGTGACGGAGAGCTACAGCTGTTTCAAGGCCTATGACGTGCGCGGCCGGGTGCCGGATCAACTCGATGAGCATATCGCCTATCGGATCGGCCGCGCCTTTGCCCAGTTTCTGGGAGCAAGGAAGGTCGTAGTCGGCCATGATATTCGCCTGACCAGCCCGGCGATCTGTGCGGCCGTGGCAAGTGGCATCAGGGATGCCGGGGCGGATGTCACCCACATAGGCCAGTGTGGTACCGAGGAAATATATTTCGCCACGGCCAATGGCGGCTTTGATGGCGGCCTGGTCGTCACCGCCAGCCACAACCCGGTTGACTATAACGGCATAAAATTCGTCCGTGAACAATCACGACCCATCAGTGGAGACGACGGTTTGCCGGAGATCAAGACCCTGGCTGAAAGTGGTGATTTTCAGGAGCCCATCAGGCGCGGCACGCTGAGTGCCGAACCAGACAAGAGCGCTTACATCGACCACTTGCGAAGCTACGTCGACAAGGATGCGCTAAAACCCCTGAAGGTGGTGGTCAATGCCGGTAATGGCGGGGCGGGGACGATTATCGATCTGCTCGAGCCCCACCTGCCGCTGCGCTTTGTCAAGGTGCATCACGAGCCCGATGGTGGCTTCCCCAACGGCGTGCCCAATCCACTGCTGGAGGAAAACCGCGCGGCTACCGCGCAAACGGTGGTGGCGGAAAACGCTGATCTGGGCATCGCCTGGGACGGTGATTTTGATCGCTGTTTTTTCTTTGACGAGCACGGCGGGTTTATCGAGGGTTACTATCTGGTCGGGCTCCTGGCCCAGGCATTTCTGCGAAAGAGTGGCGCGGCGGCCATTGTCCATGATCCCCGCCTGACCTGGAACACCATCGATATCGTCAGGCAGTTCCACGGTACGGCGGTGCAGAGCAAAACCGGTCACGCCTTTATCAAGCAGGTGATGCGGGATCATGATGCGGTATATGGCGGCGAGATGAGCGCCCACCACTATTTTCGGGACTTTGCCTACTGTGACAGCGGCATGGTGCCCTGGCTGCTGGTAGTGGATTTGCTGTCAACGAGCGGCAAGTCCTTGTCCCAGCTCGTGGCCGAGCGGCAGGCCGCCTTTCCGGTCAGTGGCGAGATCAACCGTACGGTCGACGATGCGGAAAAAATACTGAGTGTGATCGAATCCCGCTACCGGGACCATGCGTTGGTGGTGGATAAAACCGATGGCCTGAGCATGGAATTTGCCAACTGGCGCTTTAATGTGCGGCGTTCCAATACCGAGCCGCTGGTGCGGCTGAATGTAGAGAGTCGGGGTGATGTGGCTTTGATGAAGGATAAAACCACCGAGCTGCTGGCATATATTGAAGCCTGAATAAAACCCGGAGCATGCGCGAGCAGCGAGTGAGCAGCGAGAAGACCGCTTGCATTAGATTAAAAAAAGCCCCGTTCAGGGGCTTTTTTAGGCTCGGATGTTGCTGAGTGCTTGTTAGGCGAGGTCAAGATTGGCGGTAATGTCGATAACCGCCTTCTTGCCATCGCCGAACACCATCAGACAATTGTCGGCCGCAAACAGCGGATTGGGCAGTCCGGCGAAGCCCGGGCTCATCGAGCGCTTGATTACGATCACGGTTTTGGCCTTGTCGACATTCAGAATGGGCATGCCGTAAATGGGGCTGCCTTTGTCCTCGCGCGCCATCGGGTTGGTGACATCGTTGGCGCCAATGACGATGGCCACGTCGGTTTGCTCAAAGGAGGGATTGATCCTGTCCATCTCCACCATCTTGTCATAGGGCACCTCCGCCTCGGCGAGCAGGACGTTCATGTGTCCGGGCATGCGTCCGGCCACCGGGTGGATGGCGTACTCCACTTCGATACCCCGGGCTTCCATGACGTCGGCAAGCTCGCGCACCGCATGCTGAGCCTGGGCCATGGCCAGGCCAAAGCCTGGCACGATGACCACCCGGCGCGCGGTTTCCAGAATCATGGCGACTTCCTCCGCCTGCGCGCTCTTGACTCTGCCGGCGTAGATTGCGTCGGCATCGATGGCCTCGCTGCCCTCGGCCATGACCCCGAACAGAACATTGGTGAGTGAACGATTCATGGCCACGCACATGATGTTGGTAAGGATCAGGCCCGAGGCGCCGACCAGGGAGCCGGTCACGATCAGCACGGTATTGCCCAGGATAAAACCGGCCGCCGCCGCGGCGATACCGGAGTAGGAGTTCAACAGGGCGATGACCACGGGCATGTCCGCGCCGCCGATCGGCAGCACCAGGGTCAGCCCGAGGGTTACTGCCAGGGCGATCAGCACCCAGAACAGCGCCATGTTGGCCGGGTTGATGGCGAGCATGATCAGGGCCAGCAGGGCGCCCGCGAACAGCGCCGCATTGAGGAATTTCATGCCGACAAAGCCAATGGGTTGACCGGAGATCAACTCCTGCAACTTGGCATAGGCGACGAGGCTACCGGACAGGGTAACGGCGCCGATGAGCACGGTGACCATCACGAAAATGACCGCCAGCATGCCCATCAGGTCACTGGAATAACCCGTGCCTTCCATGGCCAGCAGGTAGCTGGCCGCAGCCAGCCCCAGTGAAGCGCCACCGCCGCAGCCGTTAAGCAGGGCGACCATTTGTGGCATGGAGGTCATTTGCACCCGGATTGCCATCAGTGCACCGAGGACGCCGCCGGTGATGATGCCGGCAACGATGTATTCGAAGCTGATGATGTCGCGATCGAAAAGGGTGATGACCACGGCCAGAAGCATGCCCGTGGCCGACATCAGATTCCCCCGCGCGGCGGTCTTGGGCCGTGTCAGGCCCTTGATGCCAAGAATAAAAAGGACAGCCGCGGCCAGGTAGACGATATCGACAAAATAACCACTCATGGCCTAGTCTCTCCTTTTGAACATGGCGAGCATGCGGTTGGTGACCAGGTAACCACCGATGACGTTGAGCGTGGCCATGGTGACGGCGATAAAGCCCAATGCGTGAACCAGCATGGAGGCCTGGCCGGCGCCCGCGGCCAGTACCGCGCCCACCAGGGTGATCCCGGAGATGGCGTTGGTGCCTGACATCAGCGGGGTATGAAGGGTGGGCGGCACTTTGGTTATGAGTTCAACGCCGAGAAACAGCGAGAGCACGAATAGCGCCAGTTGCATGATTATCAATTCCATCAGGAAGCCTCCCCGCTTGGTTCTTCGCTTTCAGGTTTTTCGGTTTCCGGCTCCGGCAGGGCGGGTAGCCCAACCAGCTGACGCATGCGCCGGTGGGGCACATCACCGGCGTGCGCGATTACCGTTTCGTTGATGATTTCATCCTCGAAATCCAGTTTCAGATTGTTGTTCTCATCCAGCAGGTGGCCAAGCAGTACTTCCATGTTCTTGCCATACATCTGGCTGGCGTGACTGGCGATGGTGGAGGCCAGGTTTTCCGGCCCCAGGATCGTAACGCCGTGGGCGACCACCGTTGCGCCGGGTTTGGTCAGCTCGCAGTTGCCGCCGCGCTCAGCGGCCAGGTCGACGATAACCGCGCCGGGTTTCATCCGCTCGACCATGGCCGCGGTCACCAGGATCGGTGACTTGGCGCCGGGGACGGCTGCCGTAGTGATGACCAGATCCTGGACTTCCAGGACCTGCGTGAGGAGCTCCTGCTGACGGGCGAGAAATTCCGCGCTTTGCTCCCTGGCGTATCCGCCGGCACCTTCGGAGCTCTCCGTTTCAAGGTCCAGTTCAATGGGTTTGGCGCCCACGGACACTATTTGCTCGCGAGCAGCAGCGCGTACGTCGTAGGCCTCAACCACGCCGCCCAGGCGTTTGGCAGTGGCGCAGGCCTGGAGGCCGGCAACACCAGCGCCCATGATCAGAACCCGCATCGGGTTGAGGGTGCCTGCCGCGGTCATCAGCATCGGCATGATCTGCGGGGAGTGGCTGGCGCCCAGGAGTACGGCCTTGTAGCCGGCCAGGGTGGCCATGGATGACAGCACGTCCATGCTCTGAGCGCGACTGATACGCGGTACCAGCTCCATGGCGATGGCCGTGGCGTGGGTGCCGGCGAGTTTCCGGGATACCTCCGGTCCGCCCAGCGGATCCATCATGCCGGCAATCAACTGGCCGGCGCGAACAGAGGCCAGGTCGTCATCTCCATTGACTGCATTCGCACCGAAGGACTGCACCTGCAGAATAATATCGGCCTCGGCAAATATGCCGGCGCGATCGCCGCTCACGGTCGCGCCGGCCGCCTCGTACCGTTTATCCATAAATCCGGCGGCGGCGCCAGCGCCACTTTCAATCAGGAAATCAACCCCTTTTTGTTTCCACACCTGCACATTGGCTGGTGTCATGGCCACCCGGTTTTCACCGGGCTTGATTTCCCGGGGTATGCCTATGATCACAGTGTTAGTCCCCTCGGTCTCGTTGGATTACGGACACCCCGTTAGTGCGGTGGGTGCGAAAAAAGGCGGCAACTCTACAATAAAAACCGCGTCGTGAACAGAAGCGGTATTGCGCATTATCCGCAGCTTAACTAATTGTCTGGCAGTGAGTATTTGAGCTTTTATTCTGTAGTTTTTCTAGCTCGCGGCGTCGTCGTCCCTGGCGCTGCCCAGATAATTCAGCAAGGCTCGTGTCGAGCTGTCCAGGTCATCTTTTTCGCCTAGCTCCAGCGAGTTGTGATTTAGCAACGGACGCAGGTGGTCGTACAGGGTTTTGCCCAGTTCGACGCCCCATTGATCGAAGGCGTTGATATCCCAGATTACGCTTTGCACGTAGACGCTGTGTTCAAAAAAAGCCAGCAGCGCGCCCAGCGCGCGCGGGCTGAACTGGTCAAGCATGAGTGTGTTGCTGGGGCGGTTCCCCGACACTGCCTTGTGCGGCGCCAGGATTTTCGCGTCGGCTTGATCGAGTCCCTGGGCAATCAGTTCGTCAAGGATCTGCCTGGCCGGCTTGCCTGTCATCAAAGCCCGGCTCTGGGCCAGGCAATTAGCCAGTAATTGTAAATGGTTTTCGTTCTGGCAGTGGGCCTGGCGTGTGGCGATAAAGTCCACCGACGCTGCTTCGCTGCCCTGCAGTAGCCATTGATGGAAAGAGTGTTGACCGTTGGTGCCTTCGCTGCCCCAGATTATCTGACCCGTGGAGTAATCTGTTTTAACCCCCCTTTTTGTAGTGCTTTTACCCAGGCTTTCCATGGTCAATTGCTGAAGATAGGCGGGCAGTTCGCGCAGATGGTGCACATAGGGCAGGACCGCCCGGCTCCGATAACCGCGAAAATTGATGTGCCATATGGCCTGCAGGCCATGGATCACCGGCAAATTGTTTCTTAAGTCCGCGCTTTTAAAGTGTCGATCCATTTCCCTGGCGCCCTCAAGTAACTGCAAAAACACCTCCGTGCCCAGGGTAATGGCAATGGGCAGGCCGATGGCCGACCACAGGGAGAAACGACCGCCAACCCAGTCGGGGACGTCAAAGATGTGGTCCTTCGCAACACCGAGTGCCCGAGCATGTTCGATCTTGCCGGTTATTGCCACCAGGTGCGCGGCGATGTTCTGTTCGTCGATGCCGCCCGCGCGCAGCCAGGCGATCGCTGCTTTGGCGTTGGTGAGGGTTTCCAGTGTCGAAAAACTCTTTGAGGAGACGATAACAAGCGTGGATTCCGGCTTGCATTCGGCCAGGGCGGCGGCTAGTTCATCGCTATCGATATTGGCGACGAAGGCGCAGTTGAGTCCCGGCTGAGTCAGTGCCGGAAAGGCATTGACGATCAGGCGCGGGCCGAGGTCGGAACCGCCAATACCCAGGTTAACGATGTGATCAAAGGGCTGGCCACTCGAGCCCTTTACCTCGCCGTTGCGAACTCGGTTGGCAAAAGACAGGCATCGGAGCAGCGTTCCATTGGCCTCCTGCTGAAAACGATCTCCGGTGTTGTTGCTACTTCTCAGGGCTACGTGGAGCGCGGGGCGGTTTTCGGTGGAATTGACCCTAGACCCCTTGAACAGCTCGTCAATGGCGCCCGCCAGATCGGCGCCGCGGGCCAGATCAAGCAGCAGATCGAGCGTATCTTCGGTGACATGATCCTTGGCATAGTCGAAGTAGAGGGGACCGGCGCTGGCGGCGAAACGTTCACCGCGTAGCGGGTCGCGAGCGAACAGTTCCCCCAGACTCACCCGGGCCATGACCCTTGCGTGGTCGCTCAAGGCTTGCCAGGCGGGAGTGCTACTGATTAATGGCCTGGCGGATGAATCTTCCGCGCTCATATCCCTTGGAGGCTATCCTTATCACCGGTTGAGTCTCGACGCTCAGTATAGCCTGAGCAAAGCGCGTGCCGGATACCGATTACCTGCCGGATACCGATTAAAGGGCGGCCTGCTAATGATTTCTGCTGATCGCGAAGTGGGCCAGCTCTATTAATGCTGTGCGGAACTGGGAGGGGGGTAAGGGCTTGAGGCTATCCTGGGCTTTGCGAATACAGGCCTGCGCCTGATCCAGGGTATAGTCCAGTGCCTGCGTTTCCCTGACGATATCGACGACTGTCCGCAACAGCGAAGCGTCTTTCTGGCTTATGGCTTGCCGTAATTGCCGTTGCTGGCTCTCGCTGGCGTTTTTCATGGCCCGAATCAGAGGCAGTGTCATCTTGCCCTCGGCAAGATCATCGCCGGTATTCTTGCCCAGTTCGGCGCTGTCGCTGGCGTAATCCAGGGCGTCATCGACGAGCTGAAATGCCAGGCCCAGCTGCCAGCCATAGTCGCTCAGGGCCGCGCAGGTAGCGCGGTCGGCGCCACTCAAGAGGGCGGCCGCGTGCGCCGCGCCCTTGAACAGCTGCGCGGTTTTGCCGCCGATCACTGCCAGATATTCGGCTTCGCTGAGTTCGGGATCACCGATATTGATGAGCTGGCGAACCTCGCCTTCGGAGATGATATTGGTGGTTTCGGCCAGCACGTCCATGATCGCCATGTTGTCCAGCGCCACCATCATCTGAAAGGCTCGGCTATAGAGAAAATCACCCACGAGAACACTGGGTGCGTTGCCCCACCGAGCGTTGGCGGTATGGCGTCCCCGGCGTTGCTCGGAGGTGTCTACCACGTCGTCGTGGAGCAAGGTGGCGGTGTGAATGAACTCGATGATGACGGCGAGATCAATGTGCCGCTCGCCTTTATAGCCACAGCACCGGGCGGCGATAAGCACCAGCAGCGGGCGCAGTCGCTTACCGCCCGCCTCGATCAGGTAATGTCCGATTTGTTCAACCAGGCCGACTTGCGAATGGAGTTGTTCAATAATACGTTGATTGACCGCTTCAAAGTCGGCGTGAACAGGCTTACTAAAAGACTGCATATCTAAAGCAGGAAACCCGGGGCGCGTGTAGCGCGGCATGCTAGGGTCGGGCGTCGGGAGTGTCAAGGCGCCGGCTCGTTTTTTGCCCGGGACCGTGTCCCTTGGCGGCTGGATTATCGTTCCACGGAGGCTTGCGGTTCCGGGATCATTCCCCTAGAATTGCCGCCCTTCCAAAGTCTGCCGTTAACGGTCCGCCCGATAGGTGTATATCGGTGATGTGATTCGACATCAGGCGGTTGCGCGGGAATCTTATCAGGAGCGGGTTATGTACGCGGTAATAGAAAGTGGTGGCAAGCAACATCGTGTCGAGCCGGGCGAGACCTTGAAACTCGAAAAGCTTGACGTGGCGACTGGCGAAGCCTTCGAAATCGACAAGGTTCTGCTGGTAGCCGATGGTGATGACATCAAGGTCGGCGCGCCCTACCTGGCTGGCGGTAAAGTCAGCGCCGAGGTGGTATCCCACGGGCGCGGTGACAAGGTAAGAATCATCAAATTCCGTCGACGCAAGCATTACCGTAGGCAGATGGGCCACCGCCAGTGGTATACCGAAGTGAAAATTACCGGTATCAGCGCGGTATAAAGTAACAGCATAAGTCGGGAGTGCAGCGATGGCGCATAAGAAAGCAGGTGGTAGCACTAGAAACGGTCGTGACTCGGCAAGTAAACGACTGGGTGTAAAACGGTTTGGTGGCGAGGAAGTCAACGCCGGCAGCATCATTGTCCGTCAGCGCGGTACGCGCTTTCATGCCGGTCTCAACGCGGGAGTCGGCAAGGATCACACCATTTTTGCCACGGCCAATGGCAGGGTGCGGTTTGTTCAGAAAGGCCCGCACAAGCGCAAGTTTGTCGATATCGTGCCCGCCTGATGATCGAGGGAAAGTGATAAAGCCCCGCACGCGGGGCTTTTTTTATGGCTGCCCGGGCCATGCCCGCTTATCATTTATGGATAGTTTTGGTTCTTATAAAATCACTGGGGCGGTAAACCCATCCAGCAGCGGTGACTGCCGTGCAGTCAAGTGAGGAGCTAGGTGAAGTTTGTCGATGAAGCGCCTGTCAATGTCTGTGCCGGCAACGGCGGTGGCGGCTGCCTGAGTTTTCGCCGGGAAAAGTATATTCCCAGGGGCGGCCCGGACGGCGGCGACGGGGGTGATGGCGGCTCGGTGATACTGGTGGCCGATGTCAATTTCAATACCCTGGTGGATTACCGCTACCAGCGCAATCACCGGGCCGAAAGCGGTGAACCCGGCCGGGGCAAGGACCGCACGGGCCGTAAGGGTGACGATCTGATTCTCAAGGTGCCGGTGGGCACCACGGTAATCGATGAAGACAGCGGCGCGGTGCTCGGCGATCTGGTGGAAGCCGGCCAGTCACTGGTGGTGGCGCGGGGTGGCCAACATGGGCTTGGCAATGCGCGCTTCAAATCGTCCACCAACCGAGCGCCGCGCAAAACGACGCCGGGCAAAGCCGGGGAGAGCCGTCGTTTACGTCTGGAATTGAAGCTATTGGCCGACGTCGGCCTGCTGGGCATGCCCAATGCCGGTAAATCGACGCTGATCAGCGCGGTATCGGCGGCTCGGCCCAAGGTGGCCGATTACCCGTTCACCACTCTGACGCCGAATCTGGGCGTGGTGCAACTTGGGCCGCTGCGCAGCTTTGTCATGGCCGATGTGCCCGGCTTGATAGAAGGGGCATCAGCGGGTGCCGGCCTGGGAATCCGTTTTCTCAAGCATCTGACCCGAACCCGGCTGCTGTTGCATCTGGTCGATGTCCTGCCGGTGGACGGTGCCGACCCGCTTGGCAATGCCCTGGCCATAGAGCAGGAGCTGAAAGCCTTTAGCCCGACACTGGCCGCGCGTGACCGATGGCTGGTGTTGAACAAAATCGATTTGCTGCCCGAAGACCAGGTGGATGCGGTCTGTCGGGCTCTGGTCGAAGGCCTTGGCTGGAGTCGGCCCGTGTACCGGATTTCGGCGCTGTCATCGGTGGGTACGCGGCATTTATGCGAAGATATTCATGCCTATCTGGCCCGGCGTCAGGAGCGGCTGGACGGCGATCCCGAGGCCATGGCGGCGGAGCTGGCGGCGCAGGCGGACATGCAGGCCGAGGCGCGGGAGCGAATTGAACAATTGCGTGCCCGGCAAAAAGATGGGGATGGTGATTCGGCCGATCAGGACGATGATGATTTCGATCTCGAAGTGATCTACCGGCCCTAGCCGCGCCAACAGGGCAATAGCAATAACAGCATCGGTATTGAATGTGGAAGCAGGTATGAGCGCGGAAACCCAGGCGCGAAATAAACTCAGCGCCACCCGCCGTTGGGTGATCAAGATTGGCAGTGCGCTATTGACCAATAATGGTCGAGGCCTCGATAGAGACCGCATCGGCGACTGGGTGGGGCAGATCGCGACCTTGCAGGAGCGCGGTATCGAAGTGGTGCTGGTGTCCTCCGGCGCCGTCGCCGAAGGCATGAGCCGGCTCGGATGGCGCCGCCGCCCCGGTACGGTGCATGAACTCCAGGCGGCGGCAGCGGTGGGTCAGATGGGCCTGGTTCAGGCCTACGAAACCCAGTTTCAGCGGTTTGGCAAGCACACCGCACAGGTGCTGGTGGATCATGATGACCTGGCCAATCGCAAGCGTTATCTCAATGCACGCAGTACGCTCAACACCCTTTTGGAACTCGGCGTGGTGCCGGTAGTAAACGAAAATGACACCGTGGCCACCGAAGAAATTCGCTTTGGTGATAACGACCGACTGGCGGCCCTGGTGACCAATCTGATCGAGGCGGAAGTGCTGGTTATTCTTACCGATCAGGACGGTCTTTTTGAACAGGATCCGCGCCAAAATCCCGACGCGCGCTTGATCAC
>JBECKV010000122.1:0-5957 GCA_040235495.1 Porticoccaceae bacterium | reverse complement strand
GGTAAACTCGGCAAGATAGCCTTCAATCCCGGGAACCACGCCAATGTGGGCTTTTTTGACATAGAAGTAAAGCGGCCGCGACACCGGATAGGTTTTATCGGCAATGCTGTCAAACGTGGGTTCGACTCCCTCGATTTTTGAACCCTGCACTTTGTCGTTGTTTTGATCGAGGAAGCTGAATCCGAATACACCCAGGGCTTCGGGGTTGGCATTGAGTTTTTGCACGATAAGATTATCGTTTTCACCAGCCTCGATATAGGCTCCGTCTTCCCGAATGGTGTGGCAGACGGCCAGGTAGGCATTCTCGTCTTTCTCTTTCATGGCCGCTATCACGCCAAAGTTCTTGCAACCGCCTTCCAGCGCAAGCTCGGCAAAAGCGTCTCGGGTTCCCGATGTCGGTGGCGGGCCAAGCACCTCGATTTTGGTAGCGGGCAGGGCCGGGTTGACATCTTTCCAGGTTTTGTAGGGATTGGGGACCAGCTTGTCGCCGTCTTTGGCCGGTACCTGCTTAGCCAGCGCCAAGAATATGTCCTTGCGGGTCAAATCCAATAAGTCGGCCTTGTTGGAGTTGGCCAGGACTATCCCGTCAAAGCCGATCAGCACTTCAATGATGTCATTGACACCATTCGACTGGCACAGCTCGAACTCGGATTTTTTCATTCGCCGCGAGGAATTCGTAATGTCCGGATGGTTTGTCCCCGTACCAGAGCAAAACAGTTTCATACCTCCACCCGATCCCGTGGATTCGACTTTGGGCGTGGGTTTGCCAGCGCTTCTGCCAAACCGCTCCGCGACGACGGTGGAAAATGGGTAAACGGTGGAAGACCCGACGATGCTGATGTAATCCCGACCAGCGGCCAGGCTGTGGCTGGCAGCCAGAGCTAGACTCAATGCCAAGCTCGTGGCGGTTAATTTGGACTTGACGTTCACGCTGTTCTCCTGCAATTAGGGTTCGAGCAGGCATGATAGAAATGGCGAGTGACAATAATATGTCTGCTGTATGACAGATTTGTGACACCTATGGCGACTCCGCTCGGTTTATAATCCGGACGCAATCAGGCTATAACCTCTTCGGAGCGCAAGCTTTGAGTACTGCGCCAGATAACAAAACAGAATTCGCGTTCATTCACTGGATCGACACTTGTAACCGGGGGCTGGGTAGAGGCATCGCCTGGATGACCGCCATCATGGTCCTTGTCACGTGCATTATCGTGGTCTTGCGGTATGTTCTGTCCACCGGCTCCATCGCCTTGCAGGAGTCCCTGGCTTATCTCCACGCTATCGTTTTCATGTTGGGCATGGGCTATACCCTGAAGCAGGACGGTCACGTGCGTGTCGATATTTTTTACCGGAACTTTTCTCCGCGCAGCCAGGCGTGCATCAACCTTCTGGGCGGCGTGTTATTTTTGCTGCCGGTTTGTCTGGCTATCTTTATTTTGAGCCTTGATTACGTCGGCAACAGTTGGGCGATTCGGGAGCGCTCCAGCGAAAACTCAGGCCTGCCCTGGGTGTATCTGCTCAAGAGCCTGCTGCTTATCATGCCGGCGCTGCTGCTCTTACAGGGCGTCGCCAATTTCGCCAGGGCGCTGCTTGTGGTCCTGGGTGGCGATGGTCGGCCCTCGAACAGCGATCCGGGCACGACCTCCGGCACCATCTAGGAACCGGCAAAGCATGCTCGAACTCATGCCCCTGTGGATGTTTCTGGCCGTTTGCCTGGTCATCATGCTGGGCTACCCGGTGGCTTTTTCCCTGGCCGGTACCGCGTTGATCTTCGCCGCTATCGGCAGCGCCCTGGGCATCTTCGACTTCGCGTTTCTCCAGGCCCTGCCCAACCGCCTCTATGGCACCATGACGAATCAGACGCTAGTGGCTGTGCCGCTATTTATATACATGGGCGTCATGCTGGAAAAGTCGAAGCTGGCCGAGGACCTGCTCGATAGCATGGCCCAGGCCTTTGGCAGGCTGCGTGGCGGTCTCGGGATTTCAGTAGTGATAGTCGGCATGTTGCTGGCCGCCAGCACCGGTATCGTTGGCGCTACCGTAGTGACCATGGGATTGATGTCTCTGCCGACCATGCTCAAGCGGGGCTATAGCCCACGTTTAGCGACCGGAGCCATCTGTGCCACCGGCACTCTCGGACAGATTATTCCACCTTCCATCGCCCTCGTGCTGTTGGGGGACATTCTCTCCAGCGCCTATGCCCAGGCACAGTTGGATATGGGTATTTTTACGCCGAAAACCGTTTCCGTGGGCGATCTGTTCGTCGGCGCACTGATGCCCGGCCTGCTTCTCGTGGCACTCTACTGCGCCTATATTTATGGCCTGGCCCTGCTCAAGCCGGAGATGGCGCCACCGGCCTCCGATAGTGACAGGCAGTTGAGCACCTCGCGGCTGCTTGTCAGCCTGATGCCACCGGTATTGCTCATCGTGGCCGTGCTCGGATCCATTCTCAGCGGCGTCGCCACGCCCACGGAAGCGGCCGGCGTGGGCGCCTTTGGCGCGTCGCTGCTGGCGGCATTGCGGCGTCAGTTATCGGTGGCGCGACTGCGAGAGGTGGCGGAAACAACCGTCGTGGTCACTTCCATGGTCTTTATGATCCTGATAGGCGCGGCGATTTTTTCACTGGTGTTTCGGGGCTTTGGCGGAGAAGAACTGGTGTCCTCGTTCTTTGAAACCATTCCCGGCGGCGTCTTTGGCGCCACACTCGCGGTAATGCTGGTGATATTTGTGCTCGGATTTATTCTCGACTTTATCGAGATCACTTTTGTGGTGGTGCCCATTGTCGGCCCGGCGCTCCTGGCAATGGGCCTCGATCCCATCTGGCTGGGTATTATGATCGCGGTAAACCTGCAAACCTCCTTCCTGACACCGCCCTTCGGCTTTGCCCTTTTTTACCTGCGCGGCGTGGCGCCACCGCAGGTGCTCACCAGTGACATTTACCGTGGCGTGATGCCATTTATCGCCATGCAGATGCTCCTGCTGGCGATACTGGCCATGTGGCCTCAACTGGCCACATGGCTACCGGCGCAACTGCATCATTAGCCGGGTGATAACAACAACTGCGTGATAATAAGGTTCGGCTCAGTCTTTTATGCCGGCGTAAACGATGCGTACCCAGATATCGGGTTTAAGGAACCCATCACCCCATTTATCGTCCAGTTCGGCAGTGGGTTTGGCGGCGACTATTTCCTCGATACTTTTTCCCGCTTTTTTCAGAGCACCAATATTGGCTTGCGCGGTGACCAGCATATCGTGGTATGCCTGCAGATCGGCTTTGTCCGCCAGGGGTCCATGGCCCGGTATGATTCGGGTATTGTCATCGGCCAGCTCGAGAAGTTTCCTGCTGGCAGCGATCATGCCGGCGATGCTACCCCCGGAATCGGTGTCGATAAAGGGATAGAATCCATTGAAAAAGGCATCGCCGGTGTGCAACACGTTGGCCTTGCTGAAATGGACGATGGTATCGCCGTCGGTGTGAGCGTTGGCAACGTGATAAAGCCGCAGGTCATCGCCATTGAGGTGCAGGCTCATTTCCCGCTGATAGGTGATCAAGGGCAGAGCTGCCTTCGGTGAAGGCGGCTTCACCATGCCAAATAAGGTGATGGCCTTTTCCACCTTGAGAGCCTCGCGCACGTTTTCGTGAGCAACAATAATCGAACCCGCCTTGCCGAAGTTTTCATTGCCCCCGGCGTGATCGCCGTGCCAGTGGGTATTGACCAGAAAACGCGGCGTTGAGCCGGACACGGTACTCAGGGCATTGGCAATTTTGTCGGTCATTTCCGCATACTGATCGTCAATGATAAAAGTGCCATCCTCACCGACCGACACACCGATATTGCCGCCCTCGCCCATCAGCATATACAGGCCTTCACTCACCGGTACGGTTTCCACCTTGACCGAGTCCCAGTGATTACCTGCCAGCAGCGAACCCGGTAACAGCACGGTCAGAATCACCGCTGATCGTCGCAACAGCTTTCCAAATCGAGTCGTCATGATTGTTCTCCCTTAGCAAGTGCGGATTTAAGTCAACCACAATAAAGCAATGGCCAGTGTTTCGCATCCCGATTTTCCCTGCGTATTCCAGATGCCCGTGTAATGTCGGTAGAGGGCGCCACCCGCCTCGTCACTGCCTGGATCTGGGGATATAATCGCCGCTTATTTTTATTCAGGAAAAATAATGAGCGCCGTGGCTCCGGATGTATCCACCTTCCAGGGTTTGATTCTGGCTTTGCAGCAGTTCTGGGCTGAGCGCGGATGCGTGATTCTGCAGCCCCTCGATATGGAAGTGGGCGCCGGCACCTTTCATCCCGCGACGTTTTTGCGTGCCATTGGTCCGGAAACCTGGAATAGCGCCTATGTGCAACCCTGTCGCCGCCCTACCGACGGTCGCTATGGGGAAAACCCTAATCGCCTGCAACACTATTATCAGTTCCAGGTGGTGCTGAAGCCCTCGCCGACGAATATTCAGGAGCAGTATCTGGACTCCCTGCGCTACCTCGGTGTCGACCCACTGATTCATGATATCCGCTTCGTAGAGGACAACTGGGAATCCCCTACCCTCGGCGCCTGGGGCCTGGGCTGGGAAGTCTGGTTAAATGGCATGGAGGTCACCCAGTTTACTTATTTTCAGCAGGCGGGGGGCCTGGAATGCTATCCGGTTACCGGTGAGATCACTTACGGGCTGGAGCGGATCGCCATGTACCTCCAGGGCGTGGACAGCATTTACGACCTGGTCTGGACAATCTATCCCTCCGGTGAGCGAGTGACTTATGGTGATGTCTTTCATCAGAACGAAGTGGAAATGTCCCGTTACAATTTTGCAGAGGCCGATGTCCCGGCCCTGTTGCGCAACTTTGATGACTGGGAACGGGAGAGCCAACGCCTGGTCGAAGCCGGCCTCGCATTACCCGCCTATGAGCTGGTAATGAAGGCTTCCCACGCCTTTAATCTACTGGACGCCCGCCACGCCATTTCCGTTACCGAGCGGCAACGCTTCATCCTCCGCGTGCGCACCATGTCGCGCGCCGTGGCCGAGGCCTATTTTCAATCCCGTCTGGCCAAGGGCTTTCCCCTGGCACCTCCAGAGCTCGCCGAAGAGGTCGTCGCGAACGCTCGGGAGCAACGCGCATGAGCAAGGATTTCCTGGTCGAAATAGGTACGGAGGAATTGCCGCCCCGGGCACTAAATCATCTGATGACCGCCTTTGCGCTAGGTCTGGAAGCTCAACTCCGCCAGGCCGGTCTGGCGCATTCCGCAATCAAGCCCTATGCCACCCCGCGCCGGCTGGCAGTACTGGTATCCGGCCTCGCGGAACAGCAGCCCGAGCAATCCAGCGAAAAACTGGGGCCCGCTGTGAGTGCGGCCTACGATGCCGATGGCAAGCCCACTAAAGCCGCCGAAGGCTTTGCCCGGGGCTGTGGCGTCAGCGTCGCGGAGCTCGAGCAGGTAGACAGCGACAAAGGTCCACGCCTGGCGTTTCGCAAGGTGGATGCGGGTAAAACCTGCATCGAACTACTGCCTGGTTTGGTCACGCAGGCCCTGGCCGAACTGCCCATCGACAAGCGCATGCGCTGGGGCACAAGCAGGGCGGAATTTGTTCGCCCGGTGCATTGGGTGGTCATGGTTTATGGCGACACAGTGGTTACAGGCGACATTCTCGGCGTCGCCGCTGGACAGTATTCCCGTGGCCATCGCTTCCACCATCCCGAACCCGTGCTTATCGCACAGGCCCGTGCATATGCGGAAATTTTGCACGGGCGGCGGGTGATCGCCGACTTTACGGAGCGGCGGGAATTGATCCGCGTCGGCATCGAAGCCTCCGCCAGGAGCCTGCGGGCTCGCGCCGTCATCGACGAAGATTTGCTCGACGAGGTTACCGCCCTCAACGAATGGCCGGTGGTTCTGTCGGGCAACTTTGATAAGGCTTTCCTCAAGATTCCGGCGCCCGCGCTGATTTC
>JBECKV010000027.1:0-3081 GCA_040235495.1 Porticoccaceae bacterium | reverse complement strand
CGCCGACGCGAGACTCCTTGAATTTTCGATACCTGGCCTGCTCCTCGGCATTGAATACCGCGCCGGCTTTCGCTTCCGGCAGCGCCTTGAGCGCCTCGTCCTTGACCACGGAATAGCCCTTGCCGGTAATCTTGTCGTTGGCTTTTTCCGCGCGGGTGTTAAAAATTTTCAGCCCGGTATTCGGGTCCACTGATATAGCCGCCATAGTACTGCCTCTCTCCTGGGTATTGATTGCAAACGGGACAAACGCCCTCCTTCCGCCATCCGAAAAGGACAGCCCGAGGGCATTCGAGTCATGAAAAAAATCAGAGTTAGCCGGGCGAGGATAAGTGATTCACAGGATTTTGCAAGTTCACACCGCCTCGGCCCCGCCGCCGGAACCCCGCAAACAGGCATCCCTCATGGTCAAAACGCTACTGATATTGCTGGGCGGGCGTCGTCACCCTGGCGTAGACCTCGGTGGCGCCATCGTCTTTCAGCAACAACACCTCGTAAGGCGTAAAGCGGCCCTCCACCTCCATGCCCGGGCTGCCCACCGGCATCGCCGGCACCGCCAGACCGCGCGCGCCGGCCGGTGGCGCGGCCAGAAAATCGCGGATATACCTCGCCGGGATATGGCCCTCAAACACATAGCCCTCAGCCGACACCGCCGTGTGGCAGGACTGCACCTCCGGAGCGATGCCCTTGTCCGCCTTCAGCTTATTCAAATCCGCCGGGTGATGGGTGCTCAGGCTAAATCCGCGCTGCTCGGCGTGCTCCACCCACTTGCCGCAGCAGCCGCAAGTGGGGCTTTTGTAGACATCGAGATGGGTGGGGGTTTCGGTTTGCGGAGTCGACTCCTGGGCAACCTCGGTTTGAGAAGCCTCGGCTTTGGCCGGTGGGGTTTCGGTGGACTCGCCGCAGGCGAACAGCAGAGGCAGCAAAGCGAGACCTAAAACGGGCGTTAAATGTTTTTTGATCATAGCGACTTTCCGGCTAAGGGATGCTGCATTTTACTTCAAGCATTCCCAGAGGCCAGAGCCAGAGAGTCCTCCACGCTTCTGAATTCTTCCAACGCAGCTTCCAGTTGCTCCACTATTTCCTGGGCCAGTATTTCTGGAGCGGGCAGATTATCAGTGTCTTCCAGCGAATCATCCTTGAGCCAAAAGATATCGAGGTTGGTTTTGTCGCGGCTGGTCAATTCTTCATAGCTAAAAGATCGCCAGCGCTCGATACCATCGCTCGCTGTCCTTTTACTTTTGTCATCGGGCTTATAGCATGGGTTCTACCCCGATTTCACGGACACTTCAAACAAGCCCCATAATGGGCAAAAGGAGTGATCATGTCGAAGAGAAGAGAGTACAGCCCCGAGTTCAAGCGAGGTGCGGTTGAACAGGCCCGGCAACCGGGTGTCAGCTGCGCCCAGGTTACCCGAGAGCTGGGGATTGGCGCTAATCTGCTGACCCGCTGGAAGCGTGAGGCGGATGCCGACGGGCATCGCGCATTCGGGGGCACAGGCAAGCCGAGGGATGAGGAAGTCGCCCGGCAGACACGCGAGCGTATAGGGCCTGGTGTCGTAGCGAAGTTGCCACACTGTTTCTGATTCTATTCAAACCTCCTGCCGAATAATCAAGGCCACCAACGGCTCGTTGATGTAGTAGTTGTTACGACCCGCCCTGTGTTTCACCACAAAGCCGTGTTCGGCCAACTGGTCGAGGTATTTGGTGGCGGTGATGCGCGACACTCCCAATTGCGCCATCACAAACCGCACCCGCGTGTAGGGATGAAAGAACAGATTGTTCAGCAGCTCCTGGCTATAGATGGCCGGCAGCTGACTGCGCATCCGTTGTTTGACGTCTGCCACTAAGGCCTTGATCTCGCCGATAAAGGCGATGGCCTCCTTCGCGGTCTGCTCTATCCCTTCGAGAATATAGAGCACCCAGCTCTCCCAGTCGCCCTGCTCCCGCACATGCTGCAGCAGGCGGTAATACTCGGACTTGGTGCGCACGATGTAGCGACTCAAATAGAGGATGGGCAGGTCGAGCAGGCCGCTTTTCACCAGGTAGAGCACATTGATGATGCGCCCGGTGCGGCCATTGCCATCGTAAAACGGGTGGATGCTCTCAAACTGGTGGTGGATCAGGGCCATTTTGACCAGGGGATCGACGCCGGAAAGCGCATCGTTATTGATGTAATCCACCAGGTTGGCCAGCAGCGCGTTGATTTCATCCGGGTGTTGCGGCGGCCGGTAGACCACCTCGCCAGTGTCGGCATTGCCCACCACGGTGCCGGTAAGTTTGCGAACCCCCGCCCTGTTGGGTTCGATCACCGCCTGCACCCGCAGGATATCGGCCAGACGAATCAGCCCGCTGTCGCGGGTTGCTCGATAACTGTCCCACAGCGCTGCGCGGTAATGCTCCACCTCCTTCGCCGCCTGATTGACCCGCCTGCCAATGCCATCCTGGGCGCGGAACAATTCATCGTGGGTGGTGAAAATATTCTCGATGGCGGAACTGTCCTTGGCCTCCTGCAGGGTCAGCGTGGAAATCAGCATACCCTCGTTGGGAATGGTCTTGGCCACTCCCTTTAGCTCCGCCAGGTAGCGGTGGGCGCGGGCCAGGGCCCTGAGCACCGCTAGCGTTTCCAGCGCGGCCTCGTCAGCCAGGGGCAATTGGGGCAGGGAGGATTCCATATCGCTGCTATCCGATGCCTATATCCATCACTAACGTAGCGAGTGAGTATATGTATAGAAATGAAAAAATACTATGCATATTAGTTGAATTATGTATAGCGTGTCGGGAAAGTATTGGCAGGTGGTGGGGTTGACACCGCGGCTCTTCGATGGGCTCGCCAAGCGGGTTTGACCGGGCCTCCCTGGCGGTGTGCAGTTCGCCCAGTCGTTTGGCAAACAGCAGATAGGTGACCTGCTCGATCACCGTACGCGTTATCGATCAATCCTCGATCGCCCCCAGCAAATACTCCCGAAATTGCTCCAGGCGATTGAGCAGGCTGCTACGGATTTCCATGGCCGGCAGGCGGTAGCGGTGGCTGCGTGGGGTGATGTAGCGGGCGGCTCTGGGTGGACCGCCGTCGGCCTCGTCG
>JBECKV010000012.1:0-4741 GCA_040235495.1 Porticoccaceae bacterium | reverse complement strand
AGCTGATGTTCCAGCACATCACCGAGGTCGCCAGAGCCTCCGGCATTGACTTTCACCTCGACAAAATAGCGAGGGGTGCGAATACCCTGAATGCCCACCGCCTGCTGGACTTCGCCTGGCAACAGGGTGGCGCCGACGGACCCCAGAATGATCTGGCCGAGGCGCTGTTCAAGGCGTATTTGTGCGATGGCAAATTTATCGGTGCTATCGATGTTCTGGCCCAGGTGGCCGGTGCGGCCGGCCTGGACGCGGACCAGGCACGGGAATATCTCGCCAGCGACAAGGATAGCGACAAAGTGCGGGCGCAGATTGACTATGCTCGGCGCCAGGGTGTCAGCGGCGTGCCGGCCTTCAGTTTCAATGGCATGTTTGCCATCAGTGGCGGCCAGCAGCCGGAAACCTTTCTGAGCGTCATTGACCGGATCGCGGCAAAAGAGAAGGAGGCCGGGCCTGCCGAAGGCGCTTTTTGCACCGCGGATAATTGTCCCTGACTGGATAGTTGCCCCTGGGCGAATAGTTGTGCCTGATCGGCAGTCATCGTGAAACCCCGCAGTCATCAATAATTAAATACGTCAAGCAGTTGACGCGATGGGTGGCGCTATGATGCTGCTGGCTGATGGCGCCGACCCGTTGGCGAATGGTTCGTCGCCTTGCCCTGATAAACACGCTCCACTCATAAGCCTCGACAGGGGACTAGCATGAAATTCACCTGGTTCAATCTGATGCCCTGGCCCCACCTGCCAGACGATTTCCGTCAGAAAAACAAATCCGTGTGGGTCGATATCGATCCCAAGCTCTACGACCCGGTCAAGGGCCACGATGTCTACAATGATTACCTGGACATGCTCGAATACGCCGACGCGCTCGGCTTTGACGGCCTCGGCATCAACGAACACCACCAGAACGCCTACGGGCTGATGCCCTCGCCCAACATCATGGCCGCGGCCATATCGCGACGGGCGCTGAATGCCGCCGTGGTGGTGCTCGGCAACTCCCTCGGCCTGTACAACCCGCCCATCCGCGTGGCCGAGGAATTCGCCATGCTCGATGTCATCACCGGCGGGCGACTGGTGGCCGGTTTTCCGGTGGGATCGTCCATGGACGTCAACTACTGCTATGGCGAAATCCCGGCATTGACCCGCGAGCGCTATCAGGAAGCCCATGATCTGATCAAAAAGGCCTGGGCCTGCCGGGAACCCTTCACCTGGAACGGGCGCTACACCAAGCTCCGATATGTCAATCCCTGGCCCAAGCCGATCCAGAATCCCCCGCCCATTCACGTCCCCGGCGGTGGCTCGGTGGAGACCTACGACTTCTGTCTCGACCATACCTATTCCTACTCCTATCTGAGTTTTTCCGGCTATATCCGCGCCAAGGCGCTGTTGCAGGGTTACTGGGATCGCCTGACCGAACGCAACGAGCCGGATGAATCCCCCTACCGGGCCGGTTTTGCCCAGACCATTTGCGTGGCCGCGACCGATGCCGAAGCCGAAAAGCTCTACAAGGACCACGTCAGCTACTTTTTCAACCGCTGCCTGCACGTGGCCCCCGGCTTTGCCGACGCGCCGGGTTATCGAACCATCAAAACCATCAAGTCCGGCGCCCTGTCCCAGTTCACCCCCAACCTGGGTGAAGCCGCCCATATGCCCTGGAAGCAATTGGTGGACGAGGGCTACATCATTGCCGGCAGCCCGGCGACGGTGCGCGAAAAAATGGAGGAGCTGATCAAGGGCCTGCGCGTCGGCAACATCTTCTGTCTGATCCATATCGGTGACATGCCCATGGAAAAAACCAGGTACTCGACCAGGCTTTTTGCCGAGCAGGTAATGCCCCACCTGCGCAACATGTGGCCCGAATACCAGGACGACAACCGATTCTGGATCAGCCCGCTGGCGCGGCGCGCGACGCCGGGTGCTGTTTCTGAACGTAACGAGACCACGGGGGCCTGATCATGGAACTAAAAACCTTCACGGCGCCCAAAGCCGACATTCATCTACTGGAAGGCGGCTCCGGACCGGATTTGCTGTTCTTGCACGGCGCCGGCGGCATCGATGCGGGCAACCCCTTCCTGGCGGCGCTAGAAAAGAAATACCACGTCCATGCTCCTCTGTTACCGGGCTTTGGTGGCTCGGAAGAAAGCAGCGATATCCGCACCATGCTGGATTTCACCCTGCATAGCCATGATGTCATGAGTGGTCTGGGCCTCGACCAGCCCATCGTCGTCGGTCACTCCATGGGCGGCATGATCGCCGCCGAGATGGCGGCCATCGCGCCCAACGATATCGACAAACTGTGTTTGATTTCCGCCGCCGGCCTGTGGCTCGACGAGCATCCCATCCCCGATGTCTTCGCCATGATGCCCTATGAGCTGCCGGAACTGCTGTTCCACGACCCGGAAGCCGGCGCGGCGGCCATGACCGCCGGCGCGGATTTTTCCGATCCGGAGTTTCTCACCGCCTTCCTGATCCAGAACGCCCGGCAACTGGGCATGGCGGGAAAGATCCTGTTCCCGGTGCCCGATCGGGGTTTGAGTGAAAGGCTTTATCGCATCAAGGCTAAAACCGTGCTGGTCTGGGGCGAGTCGGACAAATTGATCGCCCCGCCCTATGGCGCGGCCTTCAACAAAGCCATCGCCAACAGTGAGCTGGTTAAAATACCCGAAGCCGGGCATATGGTGATGGTGGAGCAGACCGCGGCGGTGCTTGAGGCGATCGGCAAACTGGGCTAGCTGGCTGTTAGCGTGCACAACCCCAAAACCCTGGAATCACCTAAAGCCGGCGCCTTTCCCAGTTGCCGGCTTTTTGTTCCGACATGATAAAAGGTGGTTTTACCTGCAAAAACCTTGTATAAAATGCATCCATAACAAAAACAACACGGGACGCAGACCACCTTGGACACCGCGATAAACCTGCCCGTCGAAGATATCACCGCGCGGCTGAACCGGGATCCGGAATTCAATCTAAGCGCCCGTTACTGGAATTGCGATATCCGTTTTGTCATCGGTGACGATGTTTATTTCATGCATATCGAAAACGGCCGGGTGGCGCGCTTCCAGCAGGGCAGCCAAGGCCACGACCCCTACAACATCAATATCGGCGGGCCGGTGGCGCTTTGGGAAAAAATGCTCGAAGAAACTCCCCGGCCCTTCTATCACGACTGGTTTGCCGCCTCCGCCCATCACCAACTCGATTTCAGTGGTGACCTGGAAAGCGCCTTTGCCTATTACTACGCGCTGCGACGCATCAATGTCCTCATGGGCGAAGCCGTGCGGGCGCGGCGACGAGGATAGGAGCAAGCCATGGCAAGATTTGCCGACATCACCGGTCGTTATTTATATCTCGAAGTAGAAGGCGTCGAGTATCGCGTTTATCTGGAAGAATCCGGCTCTGGAATTCCGCTGGTATGCCAGCATACGGCGGGCGCCGATGGTCGGCAGTACCGACATATACTGGAAGATCCCGACATCACCTCACGGTTTCGCGTAATCGCCGTCGATCTACCCTACCACGGCAAGTCACTACCGCCGGACTCGGTGCGCTACTGGGAACAGCGATACCGACTGCACAAAGACTGGTTCATGGCATTCTGGGTGGCTTTTTGTCGGGAGTTGGAACTCGATCAACCCGTGTACATGGGCTGCTCGATGGGCGGGCACCTTGCCGGCGATCTGGCATTAAATCATCCGGAGGAGTTCCGCGCCTGTATCGGCCTGGAAGCCTCATGCTGGAGCGGCAATATTGATCGCCTGATCGATCAGTGGTTCTACCACCCACGCCTGTCGAACGACTCAAAGCCGGCGCTGATGCTGAGTCTTTGTTCGCCCAATGCCCCGGAACAGCGGGTGCGGGAAACCGTCTGGATGTACAGCCAGGGCGCCCCGGCCGTTTTTTCCGGTGATGTCCATTACTACGCTGTCGAACACGATTTGCGCGAAACCGCGCATCAGATTGATACCTCGAAGTGCATGTTGTATGTGCTCAGTGGCGAGTACGACTGGTCGGCTTATCCGGCCGCCTGCAAAGCCCTGGCGGATGCCGTGAGCGGCGCGAGCTACACATTAATGGAAGGAATGGGCCACTTCCCCATGTCGGAGGACCCGGATAAATTCCGCAACTATCTGTTACCGGTGCTGGACGATATCGTGGCCAAATCCCAATAAGCCGATATTTCCTGTTCACTCCTCGAATCAAACGAGCCCAGCGGGAATCCAAGCTGGAATTAAAGGCGTCAGGGGAGAGAGCCGCGCGGGCGGGGCCCCGCTCTCAAGCCGGTTTTCTGGCATAAATGGTTTTCACCACGTCGAGGAAAATATTTTCCACCTCGATCACTTCAAAGCCCGCCAGACGCACATTGTCCACCGTTTTGCGGTTCATCTCCGGCCCGACCTTGCGGCTCAGGGGCGTCATGATGTGCATCATGATATTAAAAGGGAAATAGCGGCTGCCGGTGTGCTCGAACATGCGCAGCTCACCCCCGGGTTTCAGCACCCGTTTCAGCGATTCCAGGCCCTTGACCGGATTCGGCACCGAACAGAACGTACAGGAGGTATAGACCTGATCAAAACTGTCATCGGCGAAAGCCATATCGTGGACATCCATCTCCAGCAGCTCCAGCCTGCCGGCGTAGGCCTCGGCGCGGGGTTTGGCTTTTTCCAGCATGCGCGGACTGATATCGATGCCGGTGATGTCCTGCCCCGGCGGAAAGTTGGGAATATCCAGGCCCGTGCCCACCGCCAGAAACA
>JBECKV010000172.1:0-4581 GCA_040235495.1 Porticoccaceae bacterium | reverse complement strand
TCTCGGAGTGATATAGCACCAGGCCAATCAACGACACGGTAAAAAGCCGCGGGTCGTATTGCTGCTTGAAGGATTCGCCCAGTTGGCCAACGGTGTTGAACAGTTCCTTGAAAGTACTTCGCTTTATTATCCGCAGTCGTTTCTCGTCGCCGTCGAGCAGAAACCATTGCAGAAGTTTGCGAAAATCGCCGTCTTTTTTAAGGCAGCGAACAAACCAGTCGATGAACATTTCCAGTTGTTTTACGGGCTCGGAGTGGCTGGCGATTATGGCGCGTGCTTCGTTGATCTTGTTGTCAAAAACCCGGCAGATGGCTGCAACATACAACTCGTCCTTGTTCTTGAAATGATAGTAGAGTGCCGCTGGAGTAACGCCCACCACCCTGGCCAACTCGCGCATGGAGACGCCGTTATAGCCGAGACGTGCAAACAGGGGTGTCGCCCGCTCGAGCATGTACTTGCGGCCCTTGCCAGTGCGTGTATCCATGCGTTCCACTTACTTAACGATCGTTTAGTTTCGTCATTCTATATCGGCACGCGTGGCCAGCCAACCGTCGTTGATCGGATTGATCGCGCTGGCGGTCAATTGGCGACTGAATCGACATCCGGATTGCGCCAGGACAGATGCCGCGTGGTTTCTTCCAGGTAAAATATGTCAGGTGGTAAGAGTTAATAACGATGAATGATATTTCACCTCCAACCGTGGAGAGCGAGGCTTCCATGAAGCCCGAGCGTTGCGCATACAAAATCGATCCTCGCTTTGAAGCGGCGCTGGCCCTGGTGGATCGGCGCATATTTCTGGATAACCAAACACAAGGGCGGGTCGTCGGGCGCAGCATTCCCTCGACAGAAAATCTCGTGAAAATCCTGGGCGTGGTTACTCAACTGCCTACGCGGCCAAGGATTCTGCACATCGGTGCGGGTCTTGGTTACGCCACAGCCGTTTTGGCGAGGCTTGCCCACGGGGTGGTCGCCATCGAGAAGAATCCACTGCTCGCGGATGTGATCGAGAAGCATGCGCGTGAGTTGGAGCTCAAGAACATTGTCGTTCGCCAGGGCGAAGGCAGTGCTGGAGCGCCTGATTTCGCGCCCTTTGATCTGATCCTGGTTGCCACGCCTAACATTGACCATAAGTCGGCGCTCTTAAAGCAGCTGACACTTTGGGGGCAGTTGGTCTGTATCGAGCGCGCCGAAGCCTCTTTATTGATGCTGGTGAAATACACCAAGGGCGATAACCATAATGTCATTCGCACCGAGCACGGTTATATCGATTTCGTTCAGGATCGTGATCAAATTCTGCTTGAGTTGGGTCTGGTCACGGACGATCTGCTGACCCAGGCACGCAAGCTCGCACAGAGGAACAAAACAACCATTATTGATGAAGTTCGGAAACTCAATAACCTTGGTGATTTAGAGCTTTACCGTTCCCTGGCAAAGCAGTACGACCTGCAGCTTGGCGAGGTTGAAAAACTTTTAAGGAAAGTCGATCCCGCGTTTTTCGGCGCCTGTTCCAGAGCGTTTCTCGATCACCAACGTCTGATGCCCTTGTATCAGGAAGACGGCGTCTTAAAAGTGGCGACCGACAATCCCGGTGCGGCGATGGCCGAACTACAGCAAGTTTTCCCCAAATTAAAGGTTGAAAAGCTTCTGGTAACGCCCACCGACTTTCGCCGCCTGTGGTCGGCCATTGATCTTTGCCAGCCCCATTACCAGCCCGCTGCGAGTCAGGAGGATGAACACGAAGCCGCCGATAACCAGGATCTGCTCGGCTGTTTCAAGCCGGAAGTGGAGGCCCATCTGGTAAGCGTCTTTGAAGCGCTGTTACTGGATGCGGTGGCGGATCGGGCCAGCGATATTCATATCGAGCAGTATCACGGCGTTGGCCGGGTGCGCCTGCGGATCGATGGCGAATTACGTGACCTCAATCACTACGTGCTCGACAGCAATGAACTCAAGGGCCTGGTTAACGTAATTAAAATCCGCGCCGAGCTGAATATTGCCGAGCGCCGCCTGCCCCAGGGGGGGCGTTCGGTGCTGAGGGTGGGTAGTCTGGGCTTTGATTTGAGGATTCACGTGCAGCCCTCGCTCCACGGCGAGCACGTGATTATCCGCCTGCTGCCCCAAAATTCGGAGTTGATTAGCATCGCAAAACTGGGCATGTCAGCGGCGATAGCCGAAAGTTACCAGCGACTGTTGCGCGATCCGGCGGGCCTGGTGCTGGTGGTCGGGCCGACCGGCTCGGGTAAAAGCACTACCCTGTATGCCGGACTTCAGTTACTGGCGGAGGATGCCACCCGTAAAGTGATTACGGTGGAGGACCCTATCGAATATTCCATAGATCACATTCAGCAGACGCGAGTTCGACCGGAGATCGGTTTTAATTTTGCCGACGCCATGCGTTCTTTCGTGCGCCAGGACCCGGACGTGATACTGGTGGGGGAAATCCGCGATTATGAAACCGCCCTCGAAGCGATCCGCGCCTCCCAGACCGGTCATGTGGTGTTGTCGACCCTGCATTGCAATGACGCTGTCGACGCCATGCAGCGGCTCTACGATTTGGGCGTCCATGCCAATTCCCTGGCGAGCGAGCTGTTGGCGGTTATCGCTCAGCGCCTGGCCAGACGCATTTGCCCCCACTGCCGGGTCGAGGCCGAGCCGGAGCCGGAGATATTAAAAGAAGTGTTTCCTGACGGTACGCCCGACAGCTTTGTCGCCTATATCGGCAAGGGCTGCGATCAGTGCGGTGGTCGTGGCGTTCATGGCCGCGTGGCGGTGGTTGAATACATGCGCGCCAATGCCGATCTGCGTAACGCCATTTCCCGCCAGATTCCGGTGGGTGAGCTGCGCAAGCTGGCTCTGGACTGTGGCCTGATCACCATGCGGGACAGCGCCCTGGACCATGTTATTCAGGGCAATATTCCCTTGTCTGAATTGCCGCGCATTCTGCCCGCGGAACGTATGGCGCCGGAAGCTCGCTGGCAATGGGAGGCTACTGACTAGGTCGCATTATGAAAGAAAAAAAAATACAAAGAGCGCCGGCGGAAGAAATCCATGGCGCGGAGCTGGAAAAACTGATTCAACAGGACTCGGGGCCGGTGCCGCCAGGTTGGAAGCTCTCGCCACCGGCAGTGGAGAAATTTATTCTCGGCGATGACGAACTGGGCATAGAGAAAAAATTCGTGGCGCCCAGGGAACTGCTCACCCGCATTGTCATCAGTATCGCGACCAATCGTGGCGCCATGTTGATAGGCCCACCGGGCACCGCGAAATCTTGGTTGTCGGAACTACTGGCGGCGGCGATTTCCGGCTGCTCGACGCTGACCGTTCACGGTGGCGCCATCACCGATACCCGACAGTTGCTCTACCACTGGAATGAAGCACTGCTGAAGCGCTCGGGGCCGACCAAGGAAGCGCTGGTGCCTGGCGCGATTTACCGGGGCATGGCCAGTGGTCGGCTGGTGCGCTTTGAGGAAATCGCCCGCTGTCCGCCTTTTATCCAGGACGCCATCCTTTCCATCATGTCCGAGCGGCAGATTCAGATACCCGAGCTGCAGGGCGAGGATTCAGTGCTGTTTGCCCGGCACGGATTCAATATTATCGCCACCTCCAATTCCCTGGATAGGGGCGTCCACGAAATGAGCGCGGCGCTAAAACGGCGCATGAATTTCGAAACCATTTATCCGATTCGCGATATTGGCGATGAAATGGAGGTGGTGGCGCGCGAGTCCGAAAAATTGATTCGCGGGTCAGGTGTGGATGTGACGCCTGACCCGGCCACTATCGAGGCCATGGTTACCATCTTTCATGAGTTACGTAACGGCCAGACCCTTGATGGCCGCAGCACCGACCGCCTGGCCGCCACGGTAATGTCGACGGCGGAGGCGGTATCCGTGGCCCACGCCATGGGTGTGCATGCCTATTACTACCGGGACGGCGCCATGAATCTGGACGACCTGGTGCACTTTCTGATCGGCGCTGCGCTGAAAGACAACAAAGAGGATCAGCGGCGCATGGGCCATTATTTCGATACCGAGGTGGCCAACAAAAAGGGTGGGCACTGGCGTCGGGTGTATGCTCAGCGGCATTTGCTGCGATCCTGAATGCGGGCTTTAGAGCCATCGCCTTACGGAACGGCAGTAGGTCTGGTAATTTTCTCCGAAGCGATTTTGCAGATAATGTTCTTCGGGAATGATGGCGTAGCGGGTGAGCAGTATCATGACGAGGGGCATAAACAGCACTGCCCACATATTGCCAGTGCCCAGGCCGCTGGCAAGCATCAGCAACAGAAAGCCGAGGTAAATGGGATTGCGGCTGCGCCGGTAGGGGCCGCTGGTCACCAGGCAGGTGCTGGCATGGTGAGGAATGGCGGTGGTCCTGAATTTGCGCAGGCTCAGCAGTGACCAGAAAATCAACCCCAGACTCAGGCCAAAAACCACCCAGGCCGAGTTGGCGTAGAGCGCCAGGGTGGGCCGGGGCAGGGGCAGGTATTGTTGCAGCAAGTAGGCGCCGCCTATCGCCAGCGCCGGATACAGGGCCGGGGGCAGGCCCACATCCGGGCCAGGCGGCCTGGAATCAGACTCACTC
>JBECKV010000166.1:0-3572 GCA_040235495.1 Porticoccaceae bacterium | reverse complement strand
CCGCCCGCCACAGTGGGGTAGTCACTCTCGCCTCCGAGCAGGTCGCTCATGCCAAAATGCCAGATATCCACCAATTCCAGTTTTACCTGGTCCAGATCGGGTTCTTGCCTTTTCCACCATTTCCAGCCGTAGTGATCGAGCAGTTCGGCACATTCCACCCAGATGGCCCGATACCATTCAAAGTTCTGCCTGCGCCACTGGGGATGGACGCGGGTATTCATGGCATCCTGCATTTCCAGCATTATGAGCAGCCGTGATTCCAAGGTTCGTTCCAGATCAGTGGCTTACCGTAATTGTGGCGCTTTTCCCGCTTATCCTAAACAAACGGTCAAAATTTTCATTGGTCGTTTCGGCCAATTCCTCGACAGGAATGTTTTTCAATTCCGCGACGCACCGGGCCACGGCGGGTAAATACTCCGGGTGATTCTTTCGCCCGCGATAGGGAACGGGCGCCAACCAGGGGGCATCGGTTTCGATCAGCAGGCGATCGATGGGAATATTTTTCACCGTCTCACGCAGCGCCAAGGCATTTTTAAAAGTGACAATCCCTGATATTGAAATATAAAAGTTGAAATCCAGCGCCGCCCTGGCCATCTCCCAGGATTCGGTAAAACAGTGGAGTACCCCGGCTAATTCCGGGTCGACGTGATTGCGCAACACGGCAAGGGTTTCGTCCCGTGCCGCGCGGCTGTGAACAATCAGGGGCTTACCACAGGTTTTGGCCACCTGGGCGTGGATAATAAAACTTTGCCGCTGCCACTCTTTGTTGTCTTCGCCATAATGACGATCGAGGCCGGTTTCACCGATGGCGATGACATGCTCGCGCATTGCCGCTTGTACCAGTTCTTCATGGCTGGGGAGCGCCACGCACCCGGTTTGCAAGGGATGCACCCCGACGGAAGTGTATATCCCGTCAACGCCACTGCCAAGCAGCCCGTCGAGGCGCCGCGCGGAGTCGAGATCAGTCGCCACCGAAAGCAGGCGACCAACCCCTCGCTCCCGGCAGTAGCGCGCCAGCGCTGAAAGTGAGTAATCGAACGCGGAAAGATCGAGATGATCGAGATGGCAATGGGAGTCAGTGAGAAGCACGCGAGCACGCAACCTGTGCAAATTTGAAAATCATTTCCAGGGGAAGAGCCGATAAACCCGTTGGCGCTAAATTGAGCCGCGTCAACAATGGTTGCTGGTCAGCAGCAACCATCAAACCGAATGCCGCGGGCCGAATGGGACAAGTGCTTCACAAGGTATGAGTGGGTCGATCACTGGAGAGCAGCCCGGCCAGCAGCGTTTCAATCTTGGGCACCAGGGTCGCGCTCACTTCCTCGGTAAATTCAATACCGACACCCTGCTTGCGGTTGCGCGAGACCGCCACCGGGTTTACCCAGACAATTCTCCCGGCAAGAGGAATTTTATCCGCTTCATCCATCAGTTCCAGCAAGACAAACACGTCGTCGCCGAGTTTGAACTCCTTGCGCGTGGGGATAAACAAACCTCCTCGTTTCAGGAAGGGCATATAACACGCATAAAGCTCTTCCAGATCGAGCAGCGCAAGATTCAGAATTCCGCTTCGAATACCGCTACCGCCGTTCTTCATTGTTTTGAGGCTGCCTCGAATTGGCGCTCCGTTTCCTTGTCACCGCATTTTACCCAACATCAGGCGCTCGTAATAGACCTTGCGTGCCGCCAGCCCATCAACAGCTCTTCCGCCAATAATTGAGGGTTTGGGTTAGCCTTGCTCATGACCATACGTTTTGCCGACAACAACTGATCCAGATAAGCGAAAGCACTCGGGTCGGGCAACCGGGCACCCCGAAAAACGCCGCCAATTTCGCGACAGTGCCTATCCAGGAGATGCTCGATAACATCCATTGGCGACAGTGCCTTGAGATCTTCCGCCGCCTGAACGTGAGAAATGCGGTTTTCGGACAATGCGTTCATCACCCGTTCAAACAACTGTAATTCCTCGCGCATACCCGCGCCCGTGGCGCGCAAAGCCCGCAATGGGCGCCCGGAGCCGAGCTCAATCAGCGCATCGACCTGATCGTCGTCCACTTGCCGTCGTAGCCAGGGGATTATCTGAGCCAGGGGTGGCAGCGGAAATAGTAGCGACTGGCAACGGCTACGAATGGTCGCCAATAAGTCACCTTTTTGATGATATATCAGCAGCAGCAGAGTCGCCTCGCCCGGTTCCTCGAGCGTCTTCAGCAAGGCATTGGCGGCGCTTCGCGTCATCGCCTCCGTCGGATTCACGATCACTATTCGCCAGCCGCCAAGCATGGCTGTTTTAGCGGCAAAGCTGCTCAAATCCCTGATCGCGTCCACGGAAATGGCCTTGCCTTTGGCCTCCGGTTCCACCCTGAGCAGGTCCGGATGGGAACCTGCCTCGTATAGCTTGCAGGTCCTGCAATCGCCACAGGCACGGCCAGCATGGGGCTTTTGACACAGCAGGCGAGCGGCCAGGGCCAGAGCAAAATCCAGTTTGCCCGTCTCTTCAATACCGTTTAGCAGAAGAGCGTGGGGTAATTTATCGGTCTCTATGAGGCGGGTGATACGCTGCCATTGCAGTTCCTGCCAAGGATAGGGTGACACCGGCAGCTTCGGTGCGATGATGGCGCTATTCACCTGAATTCACCCTGGAAACCGGGTATCCAGCACTTGACGTAGTGCTTCGCCAACCAACTCGGGAGAGCGGGCGGCATCGACCAGGCAAAAACGCGCCTGATCATCTTTCATACGGCAACGGTAGCCCTCGCGCACGCGCGCAAAAAACTCCAGATTTTCTCTCTCAAAACGGTCAAGTTCACCACGCTGCCCGGCGCGCTGTAAACCGACGAGGGGATCGAGGTCCAGCAGGATCGTCAAATCCGGAGCCAGATCAGGGTGCACGAGTTCAGCGAGCGACCGAATGGCATCCTCCTCCAGGCCCCTGCCAGCGCCCTGGTAGGCGAAGGTCGCATCGGTGAAGCGATCACACAACACCCAGACACCACTGGCGAGAGCCGGTTTTATCTTTTCCGCCAAATGCTGGGCGCGGGCCGCAAAAACCAGCAGCAACTCCGCCAGCGGCGTAATATCGGTCTCGCGATGGGTCAAGAGCAGTTGCCGCAATTCTTCGCCCAGACTAGTGCCACCGGGTTCCCGGGTACTTACAAACGCAATACCTCGATCGACCAGCCAATCCTCGATGACCGCAATGCAGGTGCTTTTGCCCACCCCTTCGGTACCTTCAAGTGTAATAAAGCGGCCCGGCATGTTAGTTCTTTCCACCACTGCTCCATCGAAACACGCTATTCAGGCACTCAACCCCCGGGGCTGGAACGATAGCCCTTGGCACGCTGCTCAAGCTGGTATTTGCGCACGGCCCGGTTGTGTTCATCAAGCGTCGCGGAAAAATGGTGGCTGCCGTCACCCTTGCCGACGAAATAAAGCGCCTGCCCGGATTGCGGGTGCAACACAGCTTCGAGGGCCGCAACGCCCGGGTTGGCAATGGGCGTGGGCGGCAGACCTGCCCGGGTATAGGTATTGTATGGCCCGTCCTGCTGAAGATGACTTCGAGTGAGGTTGCCATCGAA